>JBPPMG010000544.1:0-5120 GCA_051305935.1 Thermoanaerobaculia bacterium | reverse complement strand
CTACGCGATCGACCAGCACGAGGGCCAGCACTTCATCGCGATGGAGCTGCTCGAGGGTGAGACGCTCTCCGAGCGAGTGCGCCGCGGCGCGTTCGCGATCGATGAGTTGCTCGAGATCGGAACCCAGATTGCCGACGCGCTCGAGTCCGCCCACGCGAAAGGCATCGTGCATCGCGACATCAAGCCGGCAAATATCTTCGTGAACTCGCGCGGGCAGGCGAAGATCCTCGACTTCGGCCTCGCCAAGATCGAACAGAACCGAACCTCGGGCGATGCGACCGAGGCGACCGCAGTTCGTCCGGACGAGCTGACGAAGGCGGGAACGACGCTCGGAACGATCTCGTACATGTCGCCCGAGCAGGCGCGCGCGCAGCTCACCGACGCGCGGACCGACATCTTCTCGCTCGGCACCGTGCTCTATCAGATGGCCACGGGACTGCCGCCGTTCGCGGGCGAGAGCTCGGCGGTCATCTTCGACGCGATCCTGAATCGCGAGCCGGTGCCGGCGAGTCAGGCCAACCCGTCACTTCCCGCGGAGCTTGGCAGGATCCTGGGCAAGGCGCTGGAGAAGGACCGCAACCTCCGCTACCAGAGCGCGAACGATCTGAAGACCGACCTGCTGCGGCTCAAGCGCGACCTCGACTCGGGCGGCAGGCGCGTGCACGATTCGGGAGAGTCGCGCGGCGTGGCGCCGGCGAAGCCCTCGGAGAAGTCGATCGCGGTTCTCTACTTCGAGAATCTGAGCGGCATCAAGGAAGACGAGTACTTTCGCGACGGCGTCACCGAGGACATCATCACGGAGCTGTCGAAGATCAAGGGGCTGAAGATCTTCTCGCGCGCGACGGTCCTCTCGTATCGCGACAAGCCGGTCACTCCGGCGCAGATCGCGCAGCAGCAGAACGCGTCGTACGTGCTGATGGGGAGCCTGCGCCGCGCCGGCAGCCGGCTCCGGATCAACACGCAGCTCGTCGACACGAGCACCGACTTCCCGCTTTGGAGCGAGCGCTACGACCGCGAGATGAAGGACGTCTTCGAGGTGCAGGACGAGATCGCGCGGAAGATCGCAGAAGCGCTCCGTATCACGCTCTCGCCGCAGGAAGAGAAGGCGCTCGCGTCGAAGCCGACCGAGGATCTTCAGGCGTACGATCTCTATCTGCGCGGGAAGAGCTTCGCGCGGCGCCTAACGCGTCAGGATCTCGAGTTCGCGCTGCAGATGTTCGAGAACGCGGTATCGCTCGACGCGAACTTCGCGCTCGCGCACGCGGCGATCTCGAACGCCTGCGCGCAGTATCACTACCACTTCGAGCGCGACCAGAAGTGGATCGAGCGCGCCCTCGCGGCGTCGAAGCGCGCGAGCGCGCTGCGGCAGGATCTTCCGGAGGTCAAGGTCGCCGCGGCCTGGATCCTCCACGCGGAAGGCCGCTACGACGACGCCATCTCGCGGGTGCGCGAGGCGATCATGCAGAAGCCCGACTGCGAGGGCGCCTACTACCTCCTGCTCCGCACCCTCTTCGCGGCGGGGCGCTACCAGGAAGTCGCCGACCTCGCGGACGCGGCCACGGCCGCGGTCGGAAACGACTACAACACCTACGTACCGATTCTGAACTCGTACGGGGCGCTCGGAAAGACGGAAGCCGCGCGGAACGCGCGGCAGCGACGCACCCAGGTACTCGAGCCGCACCTGAAGCAGATTCCCGAGGACGCTCGCGCGCGGCTCCTGCTCGCGATCGACTACGCGCAGCTCGGACGGCTCGACGACGCGCTGCGCGAGGCAAACCTTGCGATGGCGCTCCGGCCTAACGAAGCGACGATCCTCTACAACCTCGCCTGCGTCTTCTGCGAGCTGAAGAGGAAGGCCGACGCGCTCGATGCGCTCCAGCGGGCCTGGAACGCGGGATTCAAGGACGCCGACTGGGCGCGACGCGATCCCGATCTATCGCTGCTGCGCGACGAGCCCGAGTTCCAGCGGATGTATCCGGCGAGCTCGTGAGCCACGGGGGCCTCGCCAGATAGGAGCATGATGAAATCGCTTTTCGACCCATCCGATCGCGACTCGCTTCTTGAAAGGCTCGCTTCACTCGACGCTGGCGCGACACGCCAGTGGGGAAAGATGAATTCCGCGCAGACGCTCGCCCACCTCTGCACCGCGATGGAGGACGCTGCGGGCGACCGGCCCGGGAAGCAAAGCTTCCTCGGAAAGATCGTCACGCCTCTGATCCGGGGAGCAGTCTTTGGCGAGAAGCCGTTCGGCAGGAACTCGCCGACCGACCCGACCTACATCGTCTCGGACGCGCGCGAATTCGAAACCGAGCGGAAGCGCCTAACCCTCCTGATCCACCGTCTCGGCAGGGAAGGCGCAGCCGGAACGAGCGGGAGGATTCATCCCTTCTTCGGCAAGCTCTCGGGCGAGCAGTGGGGATGGCTCACGCACAAGCACATCGACCACCATCTGCGACAGTTCGGAGCGTGAGCGAGCTCGCTCACGTACGAATCTCATCCTGGCTTGCTTCCCTACATCAGGCACCATACTGGATTTGACAGGTCTCCTTCGGCGACGCGCAGGCAGGAGTGCCTGCGCCACATACGGCCGCCACGACCACTGCCTACACCCTTTCGAACAACGCCGCGGACGCCGCGCATAGCTGATAGAGCGCGAAGCAGAAGAGCGCCACGGCGGAAATGCCGACGAGCGCGCGGGAGACCTTCGGCCCGAACGAGCGGGCCAGCGCTGCCAGCAGGATGATGGCAGCCGTCGCCACGATGATCGTCAGGTAGAACGCCCCGACGAGCGCGACACCGTACGACGGGCTCTTCTTCCAGGCCTCGAGGAGCAGCGGCCCGAGGACGAGCGCCCACGCGAGGTACGGATTCGGGTTCAGGACGTTCACGAACGCGGCTTCCAGAACCGTCTTGTGCGCGGCGCTCGGCGGCGCGGCCTCCGCCGCCGCCGCATTCCGGTAGGTGCGAAAGGCGCCCCAGGCGAGATAGAGCAGGAAGAACCCGCCGGCGAGCCGGAGCACGAGCAGGAAGAGTGGCGGGATCTGCGTGAGTATCGCCAGTACCAGCGCGACGATGAACACATCGCTCAGCAGCGGCGCGAGCGCCGCGGGCAGCGTCCGCCGCCAGCCGTGCGCGATGGCCTGTGCGATGACGTAAGCCTGGAACTGTCCGGGCTGGACCGCCGCGGCGAACGCATAGGCCGCGCCGAGAATTGCGTACGAGAGCATGGCGTCCTGGCAATTCTGACAGGGAAGTTGGGGTCACACCTGAAAACTCAACTCAAGTGGCTCATCCTGCCGTATCGACCGTGGGATTAGTTCCGCGGAATCAGGTTAAGTCGAGTCTCCAGGTGTGACCCCAACTTGCGGTGCTCGCTCAGAACTCGATCTGCGCTCCCAGCTCGACGACGCGGTTAGGCGGCAGGTGGAAGAAGCGTGCGGCGCCGGCCGCGTTTCGCATCATCGACGCGAAGAGCTTCTCCCGCCAGTGCATCATCCCGCTGCGTCGCCCCGTGCTGACGAGCGTCTCGCGCCCGAGAAAGTAGGTCGTCTCCATCGGCGGCACGACGATTCCCCGCTGCGCCGCGCTCTCGAGCAGCGCCGGCACGTCGACATCCTCCATGTACCCGTAGTGCGCCTCGAGACTGTGGATCCCCTCGCCGAGCTCACGCAGCTCGTACCGCTCCGCCGGCGCGACGTGGGAGACCTCTTCGCTCGCGATCGACAGCAGGATCACGCGCTCGTGCAGCGACTTGAAGTGCTTGAGCGCGTGCAGGAGGGATGAGGGAACGGCGGCTGGATTGCGATGCATGAAGACGGCCGTGCCGGGGACGCGGATCGGTGCCCGCAAGCGGAGCGACTGGACGAACATCTCGGGCGAGAGCGATCCCTCGCGCAGCTTCTCCGAGAGCAGGTCGCGTCCCTGCCGCCAGGTCGTCATCGCGACGAATACGATCGCCGCGATGAGCAACGGGAACCAGCCGCCCGCGAAGATCTTGAAGTAGTTCGCGACGAGGAAGGCGATGTCGGCGACCAGGAACGCCGCGGACACCGAAAGCGCCGCCCATCGGCTCCAGCCTTTGAGGTCGCGCGCCACGACATAGGCCAGAACGGTCGTGATCACCATCGTGGTGCTCACTGCCACGCCGTACGCTCCGGCAAGGCTGCTCGACGACTTGAACCCGAGGACGAGCCCGATCGTCGCCACCATGAGTGCCCAGTTCACCGTCGGGATGTAGATCTGGCCAATCTCCTCGCGCGAGGTGTGGACGATCTCCATGCGCGGGAGGTAGCCGAGCTGAATCGCCTGTCGCGTCAGGGAGAAGACGCCGGAGATGATCGCCTGCGACGCGATGATCGTCGCACACGCGGCGAGCGCGACCAGCGGGTAGAGGCTCCACCTCGGTGCGAGCAGGTAGAACGGATTGACCGCGGCTTCCGGATTCTCGACGAGGAGCGCGCCCTGTCCGAGGTACTGCAGCATCAACGCCGGGGCGACGATGCAGAACCAGTCGATCTGGATCGGCTTTTTGCCGAAATGCCCGAGGTCCGCATAGAGCGCTTCGCCTCCGGTCGCGACGAGGAAGACGGCGCCGAGCACCAGGAAGCCGTGCGTCCCGTTGCTGACGAAAAACGTGACCGCGTGCATCGGATTGAGCGACAGGATCACGGAGGGATGCATCAGGATGCCTCGGATTCCGAGTACTGCGAGCGTCGAGAACCAGACGAGCGTGACGGGGCCGAAGACGATGCCGATTTTCGCGGTGCCTTGCCGCTGGACGAAGAAGAGCAGGACGAGAATCGCGATCGTGATCGGGATGACGTACGGCGTGAAGAAGGGTGTCGCGACTTCGAGTCCTTCGACCGCGCTGAGCACCGAGATCGCGGGCGTGATCATTCCGTCGCCATAGAGCAGCGCCGCGCCGAAGACGCCGAGAATGACCAGCGTCAGTTTCAGTCTGCCCCGCCTCCGCAGACTCGTGCCGATGAGGCCGAGCAGCGCGAGAATGCCTCCCTCGCCGCGGTTGTCGAAACGGATCACGTAGAGCTGGTACTTGACGGTCACGACGATGACGAGGGTCCAGAAGATCAGCGAGAGGACGCCGTAGATGTTCGCGGTGG
>JBPPMG010000174.1:0-3443 GCA_051305935.1 Thermoanaerobaculia bacterium | reverse complement strand
TACTTCAACCTGTCGATCCCGGAAGGCGATCCGCTGGGATGGGGCCGTCCGTCGCAGAACTGGGTGCAGATCCGGATGACGGGAGCGAGCCTGTACGGAGTGGACTTCGACGCGGCATACCTCGGAAACGGATGCCAGTACTTCGTCGGAGTGACGTATCCGTCGGGCGGAAACGGCACGACGATCCCGGGCGAGAAGATCGGTCCGAAATTCGAGGGCGGCACGGACCAGGGATGGATCGGCAACTAGCCTAACAGACAGGAAGCAGCCTGAGAGCGGGCCGGGGGAAACCCCGGCCCGCTTCGTGTTTGAGCGAGCTTCTTGCGCGATCGAACTGTGGCGCAGGCACTCCTGCCTGCGCGAGGCGAAGCGCAGCTTTGTAGCCGAGCATTCCGATGCTCGGCCCCCCTGGTTCAATCCGACGCAGCCGCGGCACATCGGAATGTGCCGCTACGAAGTCGCCTTCGGCGACGCGCCGGCAGGAGTGCCTGCGCCACATGAGGCGACGGTCGGTGGCGAGCCCCTCGAAAATCCCTTCTGACGAATCTCTATGGTGTGATAGCTTTCGGCCGTCCCATTCCCCCAAACACCATTTTTCTGGAGGCTGCCTCTTGCACAAGCCGCTCGTCGTCCGATCTATGCGCGCTGTACTCGCGTGTCTACTCGCGCTCCTTTCACTCCAGACTTTCGCGGCCGTCGCTCCCGATCGGCCGGCGGGCAAGGGCGCGCCCCTGGCCATGCTCGACGCGCGCGTGAACGACGGACAGGCGTACAGAAACGCACTGGCCCCGCGCGCTGCAGCCGCGCTCAACGGGCAGAACGCCGCGCAGAGTCACTCCGCCGCGATCGCGCAGGCGGTTCGCGACGCGCAGTCTGCGATGCCCGGTCTCGAGACGAGCATCTCGAATCTGACAGGCGGGCCCCGGCTCGTGCGCAACGCGAGAGGGACGCTGACCGGTCAGGCGAGAGGAGTCAGCAGCGAGTCGATCGTCCGCGGATTCCTGCGCGCGAGGGGATCGATCTACGGACTGACCGAGTTGGACCAGACTGACCTGGTCGTCCTCGGAGACAGCGCCGGCGGGGCAAGTGGTCTGCGCATGCTCCGGATGGAGCAGCGCGTCGGCGGTCTACCCGTCTTTCAGAGTGAGACGCGGTTTACCCTCGATCGCGACGGGCGCCTCGTCCAGAGCGTGGGGCAGTTCATTCCGCGCGCGAGGACGCAGGCTGTCGGCCTCGACGCCTCGAAGCACATGACTCCTTCGGCCGCGATGGTCAGTCTTCTCGCGTCGCTCGATCAGACGGCGGCCGCGGCCGCGTTCGCCGTCACGGCGGAGGCGGATGGCCGCCTAACGCTCTCGGAAGACGCCGACTACGTCGCGGGCCCGATCACCGCACAGAAGATGCTCTTCCCGCTCGCGCCGGGCCTCCTGGTTCCCGCCTGGTCGCTCGTCGTCTTCACGGACGGTGCCGAGGACTGGTACGCGCTGGTCGATGCCGAGACGGGCGACGTGCTGTGGAGAAAAAACATCCGCAACTACGCTTCGACGCACGACGCACGCTTCCGCGTTTACGTGCAGGCGGACGGCGTGACGCCGGCCGACAGCCCAGCTCCGGCGTCGCCTAACGCGGCGGTCCCGGGCGCAGGAACGCAGTTCACCGAGATCGCGCCGACGATCGTGAGCATGTTCACCGCGCAGAATCTCACGGCCAGCCCGAACGGCTGGATCGACGACTGCCCGGGTGGTGTCTGCACGGCGAACGAAACGCAGACCCTCGGCAACAACACGCTCACCTGCATCGACCGGAGTGCCCCGAACAACGTCTGCGACACTGATGTCGCGGGCGTGCTCGACGGGAATGGGCGTCCGACCGGGAATCCCGATGCGAACACCCGGGATCGCGATTTCCTCGGAACCGCGGTCCGCGATTTCGTGACCAACTATCTCCCCGCGCCGCAGGGAGGCGACCCGGAGGCGGGCCAGACCGCGACCGGTGTGGGCGCGAGCGGCACAAACGCGCTCGACCAGTTCCGCCGCGGCTCCGTCACCCACCTCTTCTACGTCACCAACTGGTTCCACGACCGTATGTTCACGCTCGGCTTCGACGAGGCCTCGGGCAATTTTCAGCAGACGAACTTCTCGGGCATGGGCCTCGGCGGCGACCGCGTGAACGGCGACGCGCAGGACAATGGCGGGACGAACAACGCGAACTTCTCGACCCCGCCTGACGGAACTTCGGGCCGCATGCAGATGTACCGGTTCACCGGACCGACGATCGATCGCGACGGCGGACTGGACTCGGAGATCGTCATCCACGAGCTCGCGCACGGGCTTTCGAACCGGCTGGTCGGCAACGCGGCCGGGCTCAACTGGTCGCAGGCACGAGGCCTCGGCGAGGGCTGGAGCGACTTCTACGCGCTGGCCCTTCTCAACAATACGAACGCCGACGACCCGAACGCGCGCTATGCCGCGGGCTCGTACGCGACGTACAAGCTAGGCGGCCTTCTCGACAACTACGTCTACGCCATTCGCCGCTTCCCCTACTCGACCGACAACGCGGTCAACCCGATGACGTGGGCCGACGTCGACGACGTCACGAACAGCATGGCCGGAGGCATTCCGGTCAGCCCGCTGAACTTCAACGGGAATGGCGGCATGGAGGTCCACAACTCCGGCGAGCTCTGGGCGCTGTCACTATGGGAAGTGCGTGCAAGAGTGATCGCCGATCCCGCGGGAGCGAACGGCGACGTACCGACCGGCAACCAGACGATTCTCCAGTTCGTCACCGACGCGATGAAGTTGACGCCGAACGACCCGACGTTCGTCGAGGCGCGCGATGCGCTCTTCGACGCCGACTGCGCGACGAACGCCTGCGCGAACGAGCAGTGGATTTGGGATGGCTTCGCGGATCGCGGTCTCGGCTACGGCGCGGCGACTCCCTACAACGTCGCGTTCGGCTACACCGCCTCGCACCTTGGGGTTCTCGAGTCGTTCTCGGTGCCTTTCCTCGATGTGGTCGATCCGCTGACCGATGTCGCGATCGACGACAGTGCCTCGAACAACAACGGCGCGATCGATCCAGGGGAGGCGATCGCGATGACCGTCACGCTCACGAATCCGTGGCGCGCGGCGAGCAAGGCGGTCGCGGCCGGCGCGACCGCGACGCTGACCACGGCGACCGCCGGCGTCACGATCTTCGACAACGCATCGACCTACGGAGCGATCGCCCCGCAGGGCAACGGAGCCGGTGACTCGTTCGTCTTCACGGTCGATCCTGCGCAGCTCTGCGGCAGCTCGATCGAGTTCACGCTGACGACCACATCGAGCCTCGGAGTCGCCGCGACGACATTCAGTATCCGAGTCGGAACGCGCAACGGCACCGACCCGCTGGTGACGTACACGCGCGATACGGCTCCTGACCTCGCGATTCCCGACGGCCAGCCG
>JBPPMG010000504.1:0-7428 GCA_051305935.1 Thermoanaerobaculia bacterium | reverse complement strand
TGTACTCGACCGAGCCGATCTCCGATGCGCTCTTGACGCGGGTCGTGCCGAGATCGACGAAGTTGCCGGCTCGCAGCGCGCTCGTCATGCCGTTCTCGAGCGCGGTCTCGATCTCGTGCTTGAGGCTCTCGAGCGAATGCTCGATCTCTTCCTGGAACTCCTCGCCGTCGATCTCGGTGTGGCACTTCGAGCAGATCGTCTTCGAGGCGTAGAAGGTGTGGTTCGTTCCGCCGTAGTTGTACGAGAGGTCGGCGGGAGGCTGCGTCGTCTCCATGTGGCAGGTGACGCAGGAGTCGGCGATCTTCGAGTGGAAGCCGGGCTTGCCGACTTCGACGAAGTACAGGTTCTGGCCCATCACGATGTCGGCCTGCGGTCCTAAGTGAGTAGCGCGGGAGATGTCGGTGGTGGTGTGCTGGTCGTCGCGGAGGCCGCGGCGGCTGTTGTGGCAGGTCATGCAGATCGCGGCGGTACCGACGCCGGTCGCCTTGAAGCCGGCGTCAAGCATCGGAGTGTCGCCCGAGATGCGGACGGTCGCATTGGTCGTCGGGCCGCCCGAGGTCGTGCCGACCGCGTGCGGATCGTGGCAGGTGACGCAGGTCACCGGATGCACCTGGTCGGCAGTCCAGTCGACGGTGATCGTCGCGGTCGGGCTGAAGCCCTTCGTTTCCCACTGGAGGAAGCCCTGGGCGGAGTGGCACTTCGCGCAAGCTGCGCGGGTGCCCTCGCTGCGTGCCGTCTCGTAGTTGCCGTGGCGCGAGAGCTGCCACTGCTGGTAGCGGCCGTGGCGTGCGGGCTCGCCGTGGCAGGTGCCGCAGACGTCGGAGGAGAGCGAGTTGCGGTCGCTCTTCACGCCATTGAAGTGCGCTGCGCTGTCGGTCGGGCCGTGGCAGTTGTCGCACTGGATGTTCGCGAGTTTCGCCGAGGCGGGGAACTCGGCCAGCAGCCGGTCGTAGTTGTTGAGCGCGCCCGGGGGGGACAGGATGCCCGAGGCGAGCAGGCCTGCGAAATCGGCCGCGTCGTCGAAGCCGCCGTTGCTGACTCCCGGGGCGTAGCCGACCGAATGACAAGACACGCATCCCGGTCCGTAGTGGTTGTTCAGTGTGTTGACGTTCTGCTCGAGGATCTCCGCGTGGCCCGACTTGGCCCACGGGGTGAACATGTCGATCGGGGTGCCGACTCCGTGGCAGCTGCGGCAGGCGAAGTCAGGCTGCGGGTTGCCGGCGGAGTCCTTGCCGATGATGACGCCCTTGTACGTGCCGGCAAAGACCTTGAAGGTCACCGGCTTGGCAGCGGCGATGTCGGTGACGGTGAGCGTGTACTCACCGGCGACCGTCGGCGTGAACTCGGGATTCTGGGTCGTCGCGTCGGTGAGCGTTGCGGTGCCGCCTGCGGGATTCGTGAGCTTCCAGTCGTAGCTCGCCTGGGTCTTTCCGTGCAGCATCACGGGGAGGTTGATCGGAACGTTCTGGATGCCGAGCGCCGTCGGCCAGGGCATCGTCGTGTGGATCGCGCCGGTCGTCTTGTGCGTACCGGAGGTCGTCGTCACGGCGATTTCGAAGGTGAGAGCGCCGGCGTGCTCCAGAGCCAGCGGCGTGATGCCGACGACTCCGAAGACGTTCTGCAGGCCCGCCTCGTACGGATCGGGAAGCGGAACGTAGGAGGGAAGCCCGCTCGCGTTGACGGGAGGCTTCTCGAGGATCTCGATGAGGTCATCGCGATAGACCTTCCGGCTTGGGAGCACGGCGGTGATCGTGTCGGTGGTCGTGTTGGACAGAGTCGCGGCGACGCCGCCCGTCTGCGTCCACTTCACGCCCGACAGCGTCGAGCCGTCGTTGATGGTGATGTTCGCTTTCGCGGTCACCGTCGCACCCGGAGTCGGGGTGCCCGTCACCGTGACCGTGACGGTCACCGGCGCGGTGGCGGCGAACGCCGAACCGGCGAAGGCCGCCAGCATCATCGACGCGAGCAGCACGAGGGATGTTCTGAACGTGTGATTCGTTTTGCTCAACACTCTTTGTTCCTCCAGTTGTGCTGCACAGTGGCCAGTGGCGCAAGCAACGGAAAGTTCCATCGTCGGACGCCTTGAATGACTCGTTGGCCTCGCGCCTGTTCGTTCGGCGGCACGCGGCCTGAAAGACATGAGGCGACTATGACTTTAGTCACGGTTGGCGAATGTGCGTCAGCTTGCAGCCCAGCGAAGCGAGCATCATCGGAGCGAATGACGCGCGTCACGTGGCAATCGCGAGGTTCGACCTGATGTGGAGTGATTTTGTCTGGAATGTGGCGGGGCGATGCGGAACGGCCCGGAGGTGACGTTCAAACGCCGGCTGCATGGGCGAGGAACGCGGAGCGGCCCTACGAGTCGAGTGGCGCGACGTGCGACTCTGGGGCGGCGCGCTGCGTTCGCACGTCGAGCCGCAGGATTCCCAGGAAGAAGCTGAGCAACATGAGCTGGATTCCGATCGCCATCGAGGTCGCGCCCGGAATGACCCAGCGGAGCACGATGACCGGATCGAGTCCGCCGAAGCCGCGACGTCCCCAGTAGACGACTGCGAGCACCGACGCGGTCAAGCCCGCAAGCAGGACGGTGCCGCCGAGGGCGATTCCCGCGTCGACGCTCATGCGGTCGACGAGCGTCATCCCTCGGGATGAGTTAGGGCGGAGCGCGTGCCGCTCTGCAAACGTCGACGAGAGGGCCCAGAACGAGATCGACTGGAATCCGATGAGCATCGCGGCCGACGCGAAGACGAGCGTGTGCACGTCGAAGGTGACTTGCCCGACGGAAAGCGGGCCCGGAATGAGGAGAGCCATCACCAGCGCGCCCGCGAGAATCGCGCTGATGCCGGGGTAGAGGAAGAGCCAGTCCGGGCTGTAGAGCAGCATGAACCGAAGATGGCGCCAGCCGTCACGCCAGGGCCGGAGGTGTGGCGCGCGGTTCCGCCCGTCCGGCGCGAGGGTGGTCGGGACCTCCGCGACCCGCATTCCCAGCAGCGTGGCCTTCACGATCATTTCGCTCGCGAACTCCATTCCACCGGTTCTGAGATCCATGACTTCGAAGGCATCGCGCCGGAAGCCGCGGAGTCCGCAGTGGAAGTCACTCACCGGGCTCTTGAAGAGAAGACGGCCGAGGGCGGAGAGAACCGGGTTGCCGATGTAGCGGTTCTTCCACGGCATCGCGCCGCGCGCGACGCCTCCTGCGAATCGATTGCCGACGATGAGGTCGAACCCCTCTGCGAGCTTCTCGATGAAGCGCGGGACGTGGCCGAAGTCGTAGCTGGCATCCGCGTCGCCCATGACGACAAAGCGGCCGCGCGCGGCCGCGATTCCGCCGATCAGCGCGTTGCCGTATCCCTTCTCGCGAACGTTCACCACGACCGCCCCGTGGTCCGTCGCGATCTGCTGCGACCCGTCGGTCGATCCGTTGTCGGCGACGATGATCTCGCCGCGGAGGTTCGCAGAGTCGAGGGCGGCCCTGGCCGCCGCGATGCACGACGCGAGGGTCGCGGCCTCGTTAAGGCAAGGCATCACCACCGAGACGTCGATCGGCTCCCGGACTCCGTCTGAGTGCTCCTCTTCCTGCATGTCGCGTTGATACCAAAATCCACGGCGCGAAGATAGGCATTCGTCCCTGGTACGGGCGCCTGCGCAGTTCAGCGCGACTTGCCGCCAATCCTGCCCGCCATGGAAAGGCTCGCTGCCACGTAGAGCAACATCATCGGATACCCGGCGTGAACGTAGCGGATCGTGATCGCCGGGTACGCGGTCGTCTCGATCAGGGCGACGATCACGACGAGGCCGCACGTAGCGACCAGCGTGCTCAGCGCGAGCGCGAGAAGGGCACCGTCGCCCTCGGAGCGGTGGAGTCTTCTTCGGAGCGCGAGAAACCAGATCGGGAGCGTGCAGAGGAGGAGCACAGGAACGACCCACTGATGAGCGCGGCCGAGGATGCGAAGTAGCGACGACCTGAAGCCGCCGCTTGCCCGATTCGAGATGAGGGGAGAGATGCGCGAACCGGTGATCTCGCGAAAGCGGGCCTGGGACCACGCATTTCCCTCGGATGGCGGCACCTCGGCGTCGAAGTTTTCGAAGGTCGCCATGAATCTTGCCGCGCGCATGAGGTTGCCGGCGAGCGGCTGAGCCTCTTCTCCAGTTAGGCGTGGCAGATACGGAACCAGGGATTTCGAACAGTCGAGGCGTCCGGAGCGACAGGCTTCGGTGGTTTCTGATTCGAGTCTGCGATAGAAGAGCGCGGCTTCCGTGCCGCTCGTCGCGAAACCTGCGCCGGCGACGGCGTCTCGCAGCGCCCACATGAGCCAGCCGCCCCCAATCTCCTTCGAACCACGCAGAGACGGGATCGCCTGGCCGGTGGTGAACATCCAGCCTGCGCCGCTTCCGGACTCGAAGTGAGGTCGAAGAAGAGCAACGGAGTCCACCGTTCGATAGAGCCGTTCGCGCGCCTCGGCGGTCACCGGCACGAATCGCACGGGCGCGCCGGTACGGACGGAAGTGAGCGCGGCGTATGCGCCGCGGAACTCGCGCGTTCGGAACTCGTTCGTCGTGAGCCAGCCGTAGTTGCGAAGGTTCATCCATGCGACTCCGCCCGCGGCAGTCGATGCGATCGCGAGGCCCGCTGCGAGCGCGACCAGCCGGACGCGTCGCGACTCGTCCCGTCGGACGAGGCCCGTCAGGAGAATCACGATCGACGGTACGAGCCAGACCGTCTCTTCCCGTGTCAGGTAGTAACCGGCGCCGGCGACGCCCCAGCAGACGCTCCAGCAGACGGCTGCAGCCCGGTTCATCCTGCTGCCCCAGGCGAGAGCCAGGGTCGCGGCCAGCAACAGCAGAGAGAAGGAGGTGAAGACGTTTTGTCGCAGCACCTGCGCCATTTCGCTGCCGTCGTACGACATCGGATTCGCGAGCAAAACGATGCCGACCCACCATGAGAGTCGCCGGCGACCGATCGCGGCATCGACCGCGCTGGCGCAGAGGACGCACGCCGCAGAGTAGAGTGCCTGCTGGAACCACACGAACGGAACCCCAAGAAAGTACGCGCCTGCGATGAGCAGCGAGAGCATGGGTCCCTTGGCCAGAGTGAATTGATCGTAAGCGCCGAGCCACTCGCCTCGGATGACGGCTTCCGCGAGGTTGACGAACAATTCGTCATCGTGGGGCGAGGGATAGACGGCCCGGATCGGCTGCACGCTCACGATCCAAAGCCGGATCAGCGCCGCGGCGAGGAGGCCGGCAGTCAGCAGGGTCGATCGCGAGACGCGCTCGAAAGGACTCGCCGCGCTCGCGCCACTCGTCGGGTTCGCACTGTCTCTCATCGCGCGCGGACTCTCACCGGAATTGTGATTCTGAACCACCGAGTCGGGAAACGCCATCGACGGCGGGGCCGCAACGCGCGAGGCTCGAGCGTTCCCGCGGTCGCGAGGGGCCCTGCGTGCTAACCTCGTCTGATGCGGCGAAGCGGTGGGGCGGTCGGAGCGTCGATCCTTCTTGGCACCTTGTCCTTCGGGCTTGGCGCGGAGGCTCCCGAGGCTCTCGTGGTCACGGTGACGAAGGGCTTTCGGCACGACTCGATATCGGCTGCCGAGACGATGCTGGCGGAGCTTGCCGCGGCATCCGGCGCTTTTCGAGTCGACTTCGCCCGGACGGATGCCGAACTGGACGCGAAGATGGCCGCGGAGAACCTCGGCCGCTACCGGCTCGTGATCTTCGCGAACACCAGCGGCGAGCTGTCGCTCCCCGATCGTGACGCGTTTCTGGCGTGGGTTCGTGACGAAGGCGCATTCCTCGGCGTTCACGCTGCGAGCGACACCTTCCACGGGTGGCCGGAATACATCCGGATGTTAGGCGGAGAGTTCCTGACCCATGGGCCGATGACGACGGTCACGTGCGAGGTCGGCGTGCCGGGGCATCCCGCGGTCGGGCATCTCCATCCGTCGTTCGTCGTCTTCGAGGAGATCTACGAGTTCACGCGGTTCGACCACGCGGGAAACAACACGCTGCTGCATCTCGATCTGCACCCGCAGAGCGGGACGCCGGGGCACTACCCGCTGGCATGGTGGAAGCGCTACGGAGAAGGAAGAGTCTTCTACACGGCGTTCGGCCACCGCGAGGAGACGTGGCGGAGTGTCTGGTTCCGCGCGCACGTCGAAGGGGCGATCGCGTTTCTTCTCGACGACACGCAGCGGCGCCGCCCGGTCAGGCGCTGAGCGCGGCGGGGGAGAGGGTCAGCGCGGGGCAGTGGGGATCGGCGCGGCCGGCACCGTATCCGAAATGTCTGCGAGCGAGGTGCTGTCGAGGAAGTCCAGGTACACCGTGCGGACCAGTTTCCAGCGATCGTGAGCCGAGCAGCCCGCCTCGTCCGAGCACTCCTTGTCGAAGGAGAGGAGGCAGCGCGGATGGGCGCGCGGACGGTCGAAGATCTCGACGACCTCGATGAGCCGGATGTCTTTGGCCTCCCGGGAGAGGCGGTAGCCGCCTCCCTGTCCGCGAACGGCCGACACCATGCCCGCCCGGTTCAGGTCCAGCAGGATTTTCGAAAGATACTTCGCCGGCACGCCGGTCAGCGCGGAGAGATCGCGCCCCAGCATGACCTTCCCGGGCTCGGCCCGGGAGAGGGAGACCATCGCTCGGAGGGCGTATTCGGCGGTATTGGATAGCATCGACACTCTCGCGCACTCCTTAAAGGGCCGCACGCCGGTGATCCATTCCGATTCTCTGCGGTCCCTCCTTTTTCGATTGACGACCGTTGATTCTTGATTTATACACTTGTCTATAAACAAGTCAAGAATCGCGAGCCGACGATGGATACATCCGAGAAGCTTCGAGTTCAGGTTCCCGGCGAGGACTACCACAAGGATCTGATCTCCTGTCAGGTAGGCTGTCCCGTCCACACCGACGCGCGCGGGTACGTGCGTGCGATCGCGGAAGGGCGGTTCGAAGAGGCGTACCTGATCGCGCGCGGGCCGAATCCGTTCGCGTCGATCTGCGGGCGCGTCTGCGGCGCTCCCTGTGAGGCGGCGTGCCGGCGCGGGAAGATCCCGCGCGTCGACGACGACGGCGCGTTCGTCGCGAACGACAAACCGATCTCGATCCGCGCTCTCAAGCGCTTCGTCTGTGAGATGTTCGGCCCGGAGACGCGCGACGCTTCCGACGTGGTCCGGGACGTCCGCGATTACGAAGGAATCTGCGCCGACGTCGACGAGCTCGCACAGCTCGTCCGCTCGACGGTCGACAAGCAGATCGTTCCGGCGAACGGGGAGAGGGTCGCGGTAATCGGCGCGGGGCCCGCCGGACTCTCCGCCGCGCACGACCTCGCGCTGTTGGGCTTCCGCCCCGTCGTCTTCGAGCTGGAGCCCGAGCCCGCCGGAATGCTCGCCTACGGCGTTCCCGGCTACCGCCTGCCGCGCGAGGTGATCC
>JBPPMG010000501.1:0-5422 GCA_051305935.1 Thermoanaerobaculia bacterium | reverse complement strand
AGGCCTGACCCCGTCGGTCGGTGACCCCGTCGGTTCCATGCGGCAGTGACGCCTCGAAGCTGTGCGTTCGCCGCACCTGAATCGACCCCGTCGGCCTCTCTACTCCGCGGCGAGGTCCTGAAGTAAAGTTCGGGATTCTGATTCCGCGACAACGGAAACGGCGGGACGATCAGCATGGGTCTTCTGGAGAAACGAATGAAGCGCTTCGTCGCGCCGCAGGTGCGCGAGCGCGGGCGCGCATACTTTGACCAGGCGCGTGTGACGATCCGCGGAAGAACCTCGAGCAGGATCGAGGCACGCGTCGAGGGATCGCGCGTCTACGAAACGTCGCTCGAGATCGAAGGCAACACGCTCCTCGCCGACTGTTCCTGCCCGTACTTCACCGACGAGGGCGACGCCTGCAAGCACGTCTGGGCGCTGATCCTCGAGGTCGATGACACCGGAGCGCCGCGCGGTTGGATTGCCGACGTTCTCGAGATCGCGGGGGCCATTCCCGGCTTCGAGCCCGACGACGACTACGACTACGCGCCGATGGAGGCTCCGATCCCGTTCCCTTCGCGTCAGCCAGTTCCGGGACCGAACTACGGGCGGGCCCGCGTGTCGGCGCCTCCCCCGCGCGTCGGGCGCGCGGCGATCCCGGAGTGGCGGCTCCGCCTCGGTTCTCCTCCGCCCGTCCCGTACCGGCCTGGCGGAATCGACGACTATCTCAATCCCGAAGGGGAGTTCCGCTATCAGCTCGCGAACGGCGGAGGGGAGCTCTCGTCGTCCGCGTCGATCGCCGTCACGTTCACCCGCCCGAAGAAGGCGGGAGGGCGAACGGCGCCCCGCACCCTGTCGCCATATCTCATGGAGCACGCCGCGCGCCTGCCGAACGCGATCGACCGGGAGATCTTCGCGCTTTGCGCCGGCCACTCCTCCTGGCAGCCGGGGTGGTTCACTCTCGGCGCGGCGGCCGTGCCCTACGTGCTGCCGATCATCTGCAGGAGCGGCCGGCTCAGACTCCAGTCGTCACCCGATGCGCCGCCACTGACGCTCGACGAGGGAGCGCCGTGGAGCTTCTCGGTCAGGGCGCGCAGCGACTCCACCGGCCTCACGATCGAGGGGGTCTTCACGCGCGACGGCGCCGAGCGGCTCTTGCACGACCTCCCCGCCGCCTTCGCATCCGGCCTCTTCGTCGCCCAGGGCGCCCTGTCGCGATTCGATCCTCCCGCCGACGAGTTCTGGCTCCGCCAACTCCGGTTCGACTCGGTTCGCGTGCCACGGAAAGAAGCCGACGCATTCGTCGCGGCACTCCTGTCGTGGCGCCACGCGCCGCCGATCGCGCTTCCCGAGGAACTCGCGTGGAAGGTGCGGGAGATGGCACCAACGCCATGGCTGATCGTTTCGGCGCCCGGGGCTGCGCAGAGGGGCTGGCATCCGCCGCGCCGCGTCGACTTTGCGTTCGAGTACGAGGGAAAGGTGGTGCGAGGAGAGGATCTTTCCGCGAGTATCGAGATCGGCCCGCGCGAGGCGATCCGGCGCGACGCTGTCGCGGAATCATCCGCGCGCCGCCGCATGATGCAGGTGGGTGTGCGCGAAGATCAATGGTCGCGGACGCTCGATGTCGAGGAATCGCGACTGACGTCCATGGTCGAGAGACTCCTCGCGGAAGGCTGGCACGTGGAGGTCGGCGGGCGTACGCGCCGTCCGCTTTCGCATCACTCGATCGCGGTGACGAGCGAGATCGACTGGTTCGACGTCGAAGGATGGGCCGATTACGACGGGGTGCGCGCCAGCTTTCCCGCGCTGCTCGCGGCGGCGCGCTCGGGCGCGACGCACCTGGAGCTGGGCGACGGATCGACGGGCGCGATTCCGGCCGAGCTCCTCGCGCTTTCGCGGAAGCTCTCGTCCTTCGGCAAGGCGGACGGTGACCGGATCCGATTCCGCCGGAGCCAGGCGGCGCTGCTCGACGCGCTGCTCGCATCGCGCCCGGAGGTCGCGGTCGACTCGGCGTTCGCGCGGATTCGCGATCGGCTGCGCGCGTTCGCGGGGATCGAGCCGGGCGCCGCGCCGAAGGGTTTCGTCGGATCGCTGCGGGCCTATCAGTGCGAGGCGCTCGGGTGGTTCGCGTTCCTTCGCGAGATGGGGTTAGGCGGCTGCCTCGCGGACGACATGGGGCTCGGCAAGACGGTGCAGGTACTCGCGCTCCTGGAGTCTCGCCGTTCCGCGCGCGGGCGGGCGAAGAAGCCGTCGCTTGTCGTCATGCCCCGCTCGCTCGTGTTCAACTGGCTTGCGGAAGCGGCGAGATTCACGCCGAAGCTGAAGGTCGTCGACCACACGGGGCTCGGCCGCTCGCGTGGCGGCGGCGAGTCGTTCGACGGCGCCGACGTCGTGCTCACGACGTACGGAACGCTCCGGCGCGATGCGGCGCAGCTCGGCGAGGTCGAGTGGGACTACGCGATTCTCGACGAGTCGCAGGCGATCAAGAACGCGACGACGCAGGCGGCGAAGGCGGCGCGGGTGCTCCGCGCCGATCACCGTCTCGCCCTCTCCGGCACGCCGATCGAGAACCACCTCGGCGAGCTCTGGAGCCTCCTCGAGTTTCTCAACCCTGGGATGCTTGGCGCATCGAGCGCGTTTCGCGAGTACCTATCACCGGCGAATGGAAGCGACCCCGCCGCGCGGGGCCAGGTCGCTCGGCTCGCGCGGCCGTTCATCCTGCGGCGGACGAAGGAGCAGGTCGCGAACGAGCTGCCGAGGAAGACAGAGCAGACGATCTATTGCGAGCTCGAGGGCCCGCAGCGAAAGCTTTACGACGAGTTGCGCGACCATTACCGTGCCGCGCTCGCGGGGCGGATCGGCGCGCAGGGGTTGGCGAAGTCGAAGATCCAGGTGCTCGAGGCGCTGCTGCGGCTCCGGCAGGCGGCGTGCCATCCGCGGCTCGTGAATCCGACGCACGCGAAGGCGGGGAGCGCAAAGCTCGACGAGCTGATGGCGCGGCTCTCCGAGCTCGGCGAGCAGCGGCACAAGGTGCTCGTCTTCTCGCAGTTCACGAGCCTGCTCGCGATCGTCCGCGAGGAGCTCGACACGAAGGGGATCTCGTATTGCTACCTCGACGGCGCGACGCGCGACCGCGCCTCTGTCGTCGAGCGATTCCGGACGGACGTCGACACCGTGATCTTCCTCATCAGTCTCAAGGCGGGCGGGCTCGGGCTGAACCTCGTCGAGGCGGAGTACGTGATCCTCCTCGACCCTTGGTGGAACCCCGCGGTCGAGGCGCAGGCGATCGACCGCGCGCACCGCATCGGGCAGACGCGCCACGTCTTCGCATACCGGCTCGTCGCCCGCGACACGGTGGAGGAGAAGATCCTCGAGTTGCAGGCATCGAAACGCGAGCTCGCCGACGCGATTCTCGGCGAGGACAAGAGCCTCATCGCCCGGCTCGGACCGGACGATCTCGAGTTTCTGCTTTCGTGATGGCAGATCGAGGGCGGGGGATGGGGGGTCAGGCCTCGAAACTGTACTTTAGCCCTTGCCGCTGCGGCTCAATCTTGCTAGCTTTGTCCTGCACACCTTCGTCTCGATCGCTTCCGCGACTCGCCTGACACTCCTCCAACCGCACAACTCAGGAAGCATCGGGGGTCAGGTCTCGAAACTGTACTTTAGCTCTCGCCGCTGCGGCTCAACCTTGCTGGTTTTGTCTTGCCTTGCCGGGGGCCGGAGCCGAAATATGACGTATTCGCGACCGAAGGGGGGCATCGTCGAGCCCCGAGCTGACGGTCGCGTCGCCGCGTTGCGGCTGGCTGTTGCGCCGCTGGCGCGGCAAAGGGGCGCGGGTTTCGCGCTCGCTTTACGATGCCTCGGCGTGCAACCTGACACCGAGCGCCCGCGCGACTTTCAGGACCGTCGCGAAGCTCGGATTGCCGTCGGCGCTGAGCGCCTTGTACAGGCTCTCGCGACTCAGCCCTGCGTCTTTCGCGACCTGGGTCATGCCTTTCGCGCGTGCGATGTCGCCGAGCGCTCTCGCGATGCCCGCGGCATCATCGGGCGCCTCCGTCAGCCAGGCATCGAGATATGCGGCCATCTCTTCAGGGGTTCGAAGCTGCTCCGCGACGTCGTACGGAATCGTCCGGGTCTTCGTGGCTTTCTTTGCAACGGACTTTGACATGGGCGGTCACTCCTCGAGATTCCGGGCGAGATCGATCGCCGTTTCGATGTCCTTCTTCTGCGTCGATTTGTCTCCACCGGCGAGGAGTATCAGAAGGCGGTCTCCTCGCCGCGCGTAGTACACGCGGTATCCCGGGCCGAAGTCGATCTTCAACTCGGACACTCCATCGCTCAGGACCCGGTGCGTGCCTGGGTTTCCGTGAACCAGTCTGTCGACGCGAACCTGAATCCGCGCTCTGCCAGCGATGTCGTTCAGCGAGTTGATCCAGTCGCGGTAGAGCTCGGTCTATACGACCCGCACGCGAGCAGTGTATCCTGTGGGCTACGTTTGTCAAATGGTGAATGGATGGGGCGGGGTTCAGTCGGCGGGGAAGACGGGCGTGTGCGCGTACGACTACCGCTGCGCCATTTGCGGCCGCCGGATCTTCAGCCCGGGAAGATCGCACCGCGGCGGGCGCCACGAACATCGAGCCGTGGTCGGTCGGGCACAATGACGATCCGACGAATGGGCGGGGCCCGGATCATTCAGGAGGACTCTGCTGCGGAGCGCGATAGCCGCGTGTCTACTGCGTTGCGCTCGGTTCGGCTCCTCGACGTAACGCACGACTACGCCATCGTCGCCAAACCGTCGCGCGCCGTGTATCCACGCGCCTCTCGCGCTCCTCGCGACGAGTCCTCATGAATGATCCGGGCCAGGGCTCTGCAAGCTCTGTCACTGGGGATTCGATCACGGGATGCTCGCGGTGTCGGAGCACTTCGCCGCTGACGCGGCGCTTCGATCGCCAGTGGGGTCAGATCGGAAATATGAGGGGTTTCTCTGGGCTGACGCCCGAGCTAACGGTGGCGTCGCCGCGTCGCGGCTGGGGCCGTTGCGCCGCTGAAGCGGCGCGGTGGGGTTAGGCGGTCTGCGGCCCCCGGCTGAAGCCGGGGGCTACCGATGTTTCGCCGCGGGCGCGGCGCGCGTGTGCCGGCAAGGATGCCGGCGCTCCGGCCATGCGCGCCGCGCCGACGCACGATCAATCGTTTGCTGCACGGTAAAGCTCGCCCCGCCGTTGCGACTCCTGGCTCGAGTCGGTGATTGGGGTCAGTGCCCCGCCGTTGCGACTCCTGGCTCGAGTCGGTGATTGGGGTCAGTGCTTCGGTCTTCGTTTCGCTCATTGAAGCCAAACCCTAACTGACGCTGCGACAATCGTTTGCTGCGCGGTGAAGCTCCGCCCACCTTTGCGACTCCGGACGACACTCCAGCGGGTTGAGGTGCAGAGGTGGTGCGGACCAC
>JBPPMG010000500.1:0-16101 GCA_051305935.1 Thermoanaerobaculia bacterium | reverse complement strand
CACGTGGCCGACGCCTCACTGCGGATTCGAATCAACGCATGCCATCCGCGGAAATAGATCCTCGAGGAGAAGGATAACTAAGGATTATCCGAACGCTCATGGCTCGGCCCGAGTACTCCGTCATCGTTCCAATCTGGAACCGCCTCGAACTAGTCACCCATTACTTTCACGAGCTTCAGTCGGCGCTCGATCTGAGCCGCAATGAAGTGATCGTCGCCTTTGACGGAGGCGTGAGCCCCGCGGTGAAACGCTTTGTCGAGGCGTTGCGAACGCAGATTCCAACAATGACGTTCGTCGACACGGAACGGCAACTCGGCTATGCGGCCACGGCCAATCGCGCTGTTGCCGCGGCGAACGGCGACATTTTGGTGTTCACCGACTCCGATGTATTTCCTGGCGCTGGAGCGGTGGAGCTACTGGCGGGTTTTGTTGCCTCTCACGATGACGTCGGCGCTGCACAGGGACTGTTGTTGTACCCGCAATCGCTGACGGTTCAAAGTGCGGGCCATCTGATCTTCGACTTCTGGAACTTCCACGCGTACGAGCACGCGACCGCCACGCGCGACGTCATTCGACAGCCGGCGGATCGGCAGGCACTGTCGACGGCGTTTCTCGCAGTGCGCCGGGAGCTGTTCGCGTCGCACGGGGGATTCGACACGTTCTATTTCAACGGGTGGGAAGGAATGGAACTGACGGTGAAGATTCGACTGAGCGGCTATCGCTGCGTCTTCTTCCCGGACGCCTGCGGTTACCACGTTCGCGGAAGCGCGCGCGGCCGGCAGCCGCAGCAGAAGAACCCGCAGGAGACCGGCTACTTCTGGTCGAAATGGGGCGGCAAATTGAAAAACGACCTTGCCTCCACGCTCGAACAGCAGCTCACAGCGGCCGATCGCGCACGGCAGTACATCATGGTCGACGGTTCGTTCGCGCCGCGTTTCCGCCAGATCGCCGCAGAAATCGGTTTGCGCACGGAGGATGAGATCCGCATCGCGGACTGGACAGGTGGTCCGATCATGCTTCAGAACAACGTACCCTATCACGTGCTCGCGTCGAATCACGATCTGCTGTTCATGGTGAATTCAATCGCCGACATCGCCGGCAATGCACTCGTCATTGACGCGCGGCGCGAACAGCACGACCTCGTCCTGGACCTGCACGGCAATGCAGTGCTCCTGCGCGAGCTCGGCGCTCACCAATAGCGGCTGTCGAGCACGAAGCCGACGCCTGTCCGCTCATGACTCCATGACACCGCGCTGACGTCTATCGCACCCACATTGTTAAGCGCTACAGCCTTATACGAATCACCGGCGCCGCAGAGATGCTCGAGCTGGCGGCGGCTGTACTCGACCATTCCTGCGATATCGCCACGCAGCGCCGAGATGCCGGCCATCACGTTGTTGTACAGCGCGAAGACGCGAGGCTTTATCTCGTCCGCGTTGACGTCGAGCGTCTTGCCCGCGAATTCCAGTGCCATGTCGGCATCACCGATTCGCACAAGACAGGCCGCGATTTTGAGAAACGACTTCTGGTGTTCCTGAAAATAGCCTTCCCTGCCGATGAGCGCCGAAGCCTGCACCAGATCTTCGACGCCGTGCGGCACGAGCAGGTGCTCAATGAACGCGAGCTCGCATCTCGACAACACGAGGCGACGTTTCTGATCACCGAGTTTTTCGAACGTCTCGACCGCCTCCGTCATCCAGCGCCGCGACTCCGCCGGGTCGATCGCGCACATCGACTTCGCGAAATCGGCCTTTGCATAGCCTTCGTAATTGGCCTTTTCGAAAGCTCGCGACCGCACGAGATTGGCCCTAAAGCAGGCTTGCGCCTCCTCGTTCCTGTCGAGAAGGAAGAGCGTCATCATCCGGCGGTTGAGCGCGGTCAGGTACGCGCGCTTGTACCGATCCTGCGCCGCCAGTCGCGGGAACGAGCGGGCCCGCGCGCTCATGCGATTAAGAAACGCATCGATCCGTCGTAGGAGTCCGGACGTATCGAGCAGCCAGAACGCGGCATTGAAGCTCTCGGCCTCCGCCTCGTATGCGATTCCGCGCTCCCCCGGATCTTCGATGAGCCGCTCGCCGGCTTCGGCGACCTCTTCGAACAATGCGCGCGCCTCTTCCGTCGAACGGCAGTGGTCGATGCACACCGCGAGGTTGAACATCGTCTCGACGATGTCATGTAGCTTCAGCCCCGACGCCTCGAAGCCGCGCTTGCGGACGATCGAAAAGACCGACTGAAGGATGGGCAGCGCGCTCCCGTAGCTCTTCTCGCCGACCAGGACCCGCGCGCGAGAGAGAGACGATTCGAGATACGTCGCCTGGAACCGCGCGCCGCAGCGCAGGAGCGTCGACAGGATGTCTTCGTCATGCACGGAACGGCCAACGAATTGCTCGAGAAATATCCCGACGTCCTCGGTGAAGACATTTTCGCGCATTCGCCGATACTCCGCCGCAAGAATGTCGTGATACGGCCGGATCAGATCACCGTACTCTCGGATAACCTGCGCATCGAGCAGACGGTTGGTCATTTCGTTTCCGAAGGCCTCTTTCAGATACAGGTGCTCGATCCCGCTTTCCACAGCGCAAACAATATCCAGCAGTCGCTGCTCGTCCGGAGGGCGCTCGAGCTTCCTGCGTAGGAACCCGGCGTCCGCCTGAATGCCCCGTAACACGTTGGCCGCATGTACGGTCATGTCGATTTCCGACCGTACGCGCGGCAGCACCGCGGCGAAGTCGCGCATGAACAGGCGCACGAGGAGCGTCGACGGCTCGAGCATTTCCAGCACCGGATTTGGCAGTCCGAAAGGAAGCTCGAACAGTTTCTTGAAGTTCGCGTCGATCTGCTCGCGCGTCATCTGCTCCAGCGATGCACTCCAGTCCGAGACCGTCGCAAGCGTCGCGCGGAGCTGCTCGCTCGCGAATTCCTCGGGGCGCGCCGCGGCGATGACCACAGTGTTGTTCGACGTTTCGCGAAGGTCGCGCAGACAGCGGCTTAATACTTGCGCGCCGTCGCCGCTCAGCTTGTGGCAATCATCGAGCGTCGCGATCCTGGCGTCGCCGAACGTAACCGGCGTCACGAGGTAGTCGTTCATTCCGCGGCGGGTGAGCTGCGACAGAATCGACTGAGCGATGCGGCCGTCTCGCGTGCCCTCGATGAGCTGGTGCAACTCGTCGCGCGAGAAGAGCGGCACGCCGCGGTAGTCGCTCAGGATCTGGTCGATCGGCGCCGTGCGCGCGAGACCGAAATTCGCGAAGAGCAGAAACTCGCAGAGGAGCTTCGCGTTGTGATCGCCGCGCTCGGTGCAGGCGATCCGCAGGAAATCGCAGCCGAGTGGGAGATCGCGCTCGAGCAGTTCCAGCGCATAGCTCTTGCCGATGCCCCCTTCCGCACGGATCAGCAGGATCAGGCCGGTGCGGTCGCGGATCGCGGCCGTTGTGCGGCGCAGCAGCTCTGAGGCGAGTTCGGACTGCTGCCGGTAGATGAACACCGGCGAAAACCGGCGCGTGACGACCATCCGCGGCAGATCGAAGACGACCGCCTCAGTTTGGGGATCGGGGAGGCGAAGGCGAATCGCGGCGCCGCGCCGTTCCCCGACTTCCGCCGGCATTGCCCGAAACAGAAAGGCATTGTGTCCCTCGACCAGTTCGACCGTTCCGCCCGCGGAGAGTCCGGATTCCGGCAGTAATTTCACCGGCAGTTGCTGCAGGTCGAGACGCACGCGCATCGAAGTAGGCGAAAGGATTTGCAGGAGGGCGACGTAATCATCGCCTAGGGTCAGACCGGTCACAGACTTATGGATTCCGCGCCGATAATCTGAAAGCCGGAACAGGAGAAACGCGCCGATCGACGGGCGCTCGAGCCGTCGCGGAATGACAGTCGTACCGCCGAAATACTGGGCATAGACCACGGGGTGTTCGGCGAACCAGTGCTCGAGCACCTCGCCATAGACGAACGTGACGAGCTTCGGGCGTCCATCGCGATAGAGATTGCGAAACGGCTCGTCAAATTGATTGGCCCGCGTAATCGTCGAGGCTCGAATCGGCCCGTTGGTGATGAAGATGATCTTCCGTACGTTGCCAGCTAGGAACCCGGAGACGAGCGTGGAATCGAGCTTGTCCTTGCGGAGCTTTTTCGCGTCCTTCGAGAACTTGGCTTCCACCCAGTACTGCTGGGTGAGCATCTCGCCAAAGCTCTCGTATTTCTGTTCCGCCACGACGTCGCGATTGCCGTCGTTCGATCGCGGCGTCAAAACCCACTCGTAACCGGGATAGGTGATGCGCGCATATTCGAGGGCAAGTGCTTCAAACGTCGCGGGATTCAAGGAGGACCAGTCGAGCATTCGCGGC
This sequence comes from Thermoanaerobaculia bacterium, assembly GCA_051305935.1. Taxonomy (GTDB): domain Bacteria; phylum Acidobacteriota; class Thermoanaerobaculia; order Gp7-AA8; family Gp7-AA8; genus JACPDH01. The sequence continues at coordinate 11,758 of JBPPMG010000500.1, read as the reverse complement.
GGATAATCCTTAGTTATCAGCAATTGTACGGCAGCGACGTTCGCATGAACCGTCCTATTCTTAATGAGTGTCGAGAAGCCCGCAAACCCTACCCACCCAAGGAAAGAAAGTACTTTCCACCGCGCGGCGCAGGCCGGAGGACCAAGTTCATCGGCAGATCGTCCCGACGGACTGGACGAGGCCTGGCACTGCCTCACCGATACATCCGTCGCGGTTCGCGACGAGCTGAGATCCGACGATCACGTTGTTCGTGCACGACGCGTCATTCGCCCGGAACCCCTCCCCCTTCGAGTCCGCGACGACGATGCCAAGGAAGCTATTTCCGGCAGCGGGCTTCGTCGTGTCGGTGTCGACCTGCGCGAGGAACACGCCGTGTTCGCCGCAACTCCGGATCTGGAGTCCGCTGAACACGTTGTCGCGGACATCCCGCATGAAGATCCCGACCTTGCCGCTCTCGGAGATGACGGCGTCGCTGATGACGTTCTTGTTGAACGCGATGTCGAGCGACAGGCCCGCCGCGCGGTTGCGGTGGAGGATGAGCTCCGAGAAGACGCTCTCCTCCGTCTCGTAGCCCGCCACGCCATCGAAGAAGTTCTCCGAGGACGTGAGACCGCGAATGACGAGGCGCCGGCACCCGAGTTCCGTGACGAGGCCGCCCGAGCGCGCAGCGCGGATCGTGACGTTCTCGACGCGGACATCCTCGACGCGGCGCAGCGTGATCCCGTTGTTCCGGAGCGGGTTCTCCGGCGTACACGGCCCTTGGAAGCACTCCTCGGTCTGCTCTTCCATGTTTCCGTCGATCGTGAGGTCCGCGACCCGGATGCGGCGGTGGACGGCGGCGGGAATCGGGCTCGCGTCGCCGAGGATGAGGACCGGTGCATTCGCCCCAGCCGCGAGGCGGAGAACGGTCGCGGGCCCGTGTCCGCGGAGTTCCACGTCGTCCTTCGCGATCACGATGGGCGTCGCGCAGGGGTATATCCCCGATGGGAGCGTGAGCACCCCGCCGGTCGCGGGCAACGCATCGATCGCGTTCTGGATCGACGGGCAGTCGACGAGGGTCTGCGCCCGGACGGGACGCAGGCGCTCAGCGGGTGCCATCGGTGCGGTGATGCTGCGCGGGTCTGCGGACGAAAGGAAACCGCGCCGTGCAGGTCGTCGTCGGCTCGGACGGATCTCATCAATCGTAAAGCTCCGCGGGAGTCCGCTCGCCGAGAGCTCCACCGGTCCCTGGTGGACGTCGCCGTCGGCGGAGACCGTGAATATGCTCCGCCCATCCGTCGTGATGGTGATGTTCCCGACGCAATACCCCGCCGTGCTCGTGCGGGATCCCTTCGGGAAACCCTCTTCCGTCTGGAGGACGAAGGTCGGGGGCGCGGTGACACAGGCACTCGCCTGCCCGAGGAGGACGTTCTCGACCACATCGATCTGGGGGAGGTCCCAGCCGCTCGTCTGCCCGTCGCCCACGGCGATCACCGCGAGATCGGGCCGCGCGAGGGTGAAATACTCGGGGTTCGTGCTGCTCTCGCTCCCGTGGTGGTTCACGTGGAGCACGTCGATGCCGCCCGCGCTGATGAGGGGCGCGGTGCCACCGGGTGAGATCGCGCGGATGACGGCGGTCTCGACGTTCTTCTGCGACGTCGAACGCCCGGTGCAGGCGTCCGATCCCCCACCGAGATCCCCCGCCCAGAGGTAGTCGAAGCCGCCGTACTGGAGGAGGAGCGCGATCGAGCGGTCATTCTCGTCGCTCACGGCGACCGATCCCCCACCGATGATGGACCCGTTCCGCGCGATGCACGTGATCCGCGCGCCGCTCCCGAGGGGGAGGACGGTGCCGACCGGCATCGGGACCGGCGCGCCCGCGGTCGTCGTCGCAGCGGCGGCGTTCCAGACGTCGACGCAGGTCGAAGAGTACGACGAAGCGTTCGCGTACTGCCTTTCCCGGACATCGTATCCGGCCTGGATCACCTCATCGAGGCCGCCGATGTGATCGCAGTGCTGGTGGCCGCCGATCACGTAGTCGAGCCCGTCGTCTGGCCGAATCCCGATCTTCTTGAGGTACGGGACGACGTCCTGCGTGCCCTTGCCGGTCTCCCCCGCTTCGAGGAGCACCGTCGTTCCGTCCGGGCCCCGCACGAGCACCGAGCTCCCCCAGCCGACATCGATGTAGTGGATCTCGAGGAGCTGCCCGCGCACGAACGAGGGAAGGAGGAGAAGCGCGATTGATGCTACGAAGGAACGCAGTCGCATGGGACCTCCAGAGCGTGCACGACACGCATGACTCCCTGTGGGAGGAGTGCCTCGAACGATCGAAATCCCTACCACGCGCTTGCGTGGGGAGGCGAACGCGACCTCTCAGCGCGGAGTGCTCGGCTTCGACGGTTCCTGCGGTCCGGCCGGTGATGCGGCGTCATCGACCTGCGGGGTGCTCGATGGAACACCACAATCTGCCGGGCAGAACCCGCACGTGCAGCGTGTCAGCCGCCAGACGCGGAATGCGGTTTCTCCATCGGATGGGAAGACACGCGTGTCCCACCATGGCGTGATCGGCGCTCCGCAGTGCATGCAGTTTGTTCCGCTGGCCATTCGGCACTCACTCCATTCCGTTCGGTGAGGTTGTGCATGATGGTCGCCCGTCAGCAGCTTCGACGCAAGCCTGGTGTACCGATCTCGAGGGCTGCCCGTGGGGCTTGGGGAGACCGGCAGGGCCGGGTAACCACACGTGGTTGGACGAAAGGAGTCGGACAGCCGCACCCGTTCGGCTCGCCCTGCCATCGAAGCTCGGAGCGCCGACACCACTCACTGCGCCGATGTCGTGGAACACGCGTGGACGCGACGTGGGTTCGTGCTGTCATTCACCGAGTGTTCGCCGCCAGCGAACACCCACACGCGAAGATCGGGCGTTCGGCGATCCCCCGGCTGGATGCTGTTCCCCCCGGGTCCAATGCGTCGCGTGGATCCGCTCGATCGCATCGTGCGTGCTTCTAAGGGGCTAGGACAAGGGCGCGTGGGCGGTCGATTGGGACGTACACGCCAAGCACGTTGGCGACAGGTGCCAAGCTGCTTGGCACTTCTCGGCAGGTGTGGCACGTGCCTGGCCTCACGTACGAGGACACCATCCCGCACGCCGCGGGCGTCCAGCGAACGACCGCAGAGCACCACAGCACCTCTCTCCCACCCGAGCTACTCATACTGGAGGCTCGAGAAGCCACGGCCGCAATGTCGCGACGGTTGTCTGCCGCCGCACGCCTCGCGCGACGGCCTTGCTCCGCCGCCGCGGTGGGCATACGCTGCCTCCTATCATGCCCAAGCTCGTGGCCCCGCGGGCGGAAGACGATCCGGTTGCGTCGGTGTACGACGCCTATCAGAAGTTCCTCGTGACGCTCGTCTGTCGCAAGTTCCGCGTGCCGCCAGACGACGCGCTGGGACTCGTCCACGAGGTCTTCCTCTCATTCCTACGCTGTCGAGGCGACATTGCGAAGGAGCGGGCGTGGCTCGTCGCAGCCGCGTGCAATGCCGCCCGCGGGTACTGGCGCGGACGTCGCACGACCGACGAATCTCTCGCAGCGATCGCGAATGAGGGTCTTGCGTTGAATGTCGATGTCGTCATTCTCGTCGCCGAGGTCCTGCGCAAGCTGCCGGAACGCTGGCGCCGCATCCTCGAGATGCACTATCTCGAGGGACGCTCGACCCGCGAGATTGCGGCGATCCTCAAGACGACACCGGGGTACGCGGAGCAGCTCGTCCACGAGGCACTCGTGCGGGCGCGGGCCGTGGCCAAGGAGGCGAGATGCACCTGACAAGCGAGGCCATTCGCGCGCTGTTGACGACGCGTGATGCGGAGCAATCCTCCGATCACCTGTTCGACTGCCCAACCTGCAGCGTCGTTGCGGATGAGATCGCGCTTGATCTCGGGCTCGACGATCCGCTCGCATGGGCGCTCGCGGAACTCCCCGATCTTCCTCTGGACGAGCCCGCCGCCGCGCTCGCGGCGTATGCGACGGACACGGTCGCGTCCGGCCTCACGGCCGCGGAGCTCGTGCGTGATGCTCGGTTCGAGACGCAAGAGGGGCTCCTGGCGCTCCTGCACGCGTCGCACCACCTGCTCGACATCGACCCCTTGAAGCTCCGCAACATCGCCGACGCGGTGCTCGGCGCGGCGGGGCTCGCTGCCTCCCCGTGCGACGCCGTCACCGCGGTCGCGCTGCGTGAGCGGGCGAATGCGCTGCGCCGCCTGGGCGAGCTCCCGGAGAGTCTCGCGAGCATCGCACGCGGTCGCGCCGTCGCACGGCGGCTCGTCGTCTCCGAGCACGAGCTCGCGATCTTCGACTACATCGAAGCAACCGTGCTCGCCGACCAGAGTTGTCCCCACGCCGCGCGGCGCCTCACGCAACAGGCCCTCGCCGTGTTCGCGCGCTACGGTGACACGCGACGCGCTCTCTGCGCCCGCCTCCTCCTCGGCGCGCTGGACTATCAGATGGGCGCGTTCGATGCGGCGCGCGCCGTCTTCCGATCCCTCGCGGCGCCCTTTGCAGATGCCGGAGATCCGGCGGCGTCCGTCGGGACGCTGCACAATGCCGGCGACTGCTCGTTGCAGCTCAAGGAGCTCGAGACGGCGCGGCGCGAGCTCGTCGCGGCCGAGCGCGGGTACCGCGAACACGGCCGGACGACGGAAGTGCTCCGCGGCCCGTGGCTCCGCGCCCGCGTGGCGATGGAGGAGCACGCGTACGACGACGCCGAGCGCGCGCTCGATGCCGTGGCCACGGCGTTCGATGCGACGGGACTGACACTCGATGCGGCGCTCGCGCGACTCGATCTCGTCGACCTCTTCCAGCGGACCGATCGTCGCGAAGACGCTTCCGCGCTGGCGCGTGCGCTCGCCGCGGTCTTCGCTGCCGCCGGCGCGCAGGGACGGCTCGCGGACGCGCTCGCGATCCTGCGCGAAGCCGTCCAACGAGGCTGGACGCTCGATGAGTACCTCCGCGAAGCGCGCGAGGCAGTCTCCGAAGAGATCTCGGTCTCCTACCGCACGTGGTGCGCGCAAGGGTAGGGTTCTGACGCCCTGCGCCACTCCTCTCAGCGAGCCTGACGCAATGACGATCGGTCCATCCCACGACCAGGAAGTCCTTCCGCGACACGTCGCAGGAACGAGAGACACGCTGCTCTGGGCAGTGCTTCTTCTTGTCTTCGACGGTGACGCTGCCGCGTGGGTCCGGCATCTCCTCCGGGAAGGAAGCGCATCTCAACGGCGCGACGATCTCCCCGTCGCCCTCGCCGTTGCGCGCAGGTGTGCGTGCGATGCGTCGCTACGGCTGCGTTTGCGCGCCCTTGCCCGGGAGCTTCAGACCCAGCGACAGCACTAATCGACCCACTTCCACATATTTTTTGGCGGTCACTCCCTGCAGGGTAGGGATTTCGGCCCGCGCGCGACTCCTCTCATAGAGGGCGCCCTCCTCGACACACGACGCGATGGCAGAAAGCCCTCGCAAGAAAAGGAGGGTCTACGTTGAAGCATACCAAAGGTGTCTCCAGAAAACTTCGTGTCTTCGTACTCCTCGCGCTGCTCCTTACTGCCCCCGCAGCGATGGCTGCGGATCCCACCTCCGAACCGTCATGGATCGACGTCATTCAGAACTGGTTCGAAACGCTCCTCGGCGACGATCCAGAGACTACGGACGAAGACAACGGCACGCTCCACATCCCGGGAGGCTAGCCGCATCGGGTCCTCGCAGTGCCCCGCGTCCCATCCGCGCGCATGCCGGGCGCGTCGGGGCGTGGGGCACGTCAGCACGGGGCGAAAACAGGAGCTCCGGCCCCACACACCCATCCGGGGTGCCGGCCTAACGTGGTCGGGCGCTTACGATCAACTGAGTGAACGGAGGCACGAGATGCGATGGAAAGTCATGATCTCTCTGCTGGTGATGGCCGCTGTGCTTGGGCTTCTCGGAAACGTGAACTGGTCCATCGGCATCCACAACAGACACATGCAGCCTCCGGACGAGGTCGTTCGAGTGGGGGACCAGACCATGACGCGGCGCGACTTCGTCGCTCACGTTCTCCTCCCCGAAGACGAGATCGGCCCGTACCGCCATGCTCTGATCGATGCCGATGTCGAGGAGAACTACTTCGTGCTCTACATTCTCGCCAGCCTTGCAGGCGCCAGCGCGGCGGTTTGGCTTCTCGGCATGCAGCATCAATCACTCCCCTGGATGCGGTTCTCTCTCTCCTATCTCCTCGCTGCCTTTGCCGGAGCCGTGAGCTTTCTCGTCGTTCGACTCTGCTTTTCCGCTGTGAGCCTCCCCTCGCCGGTGCCGTACCCGACCCTTGCGATTCTTCCTGTTCTCAGCGGCCTCTTCCTGACCGTCTTCTTCGAGTGGCTCAAAGGCTTCTTCAAGAGACTCCTCGGCAGCCTGAGGCTCCCGGGCTTCAAACTCCCCATATTCATCATCATTCTGGGTCTGAGCATCCTCGTCACCCCGGCGGCTCTCGCACAAAAGTCGCCGACGAAGGTGTACTTCGTATGCATTGAGCCAAAAGGTACGAATTGCGTCGCGGTCGACGACGACCAGAAGCGTACGTGCCCGAAGAAGTGCACGGAATGGAAAAAGGTCTTCCTCTCCAAGAGTGTCGCGCTCATGATCGAGACCAACGCGTACTCGTACTCGAAGGGAACGCCGCGCGCGAACGAGTTCGTCATCGCTGCGGCCGGGCCCTTTGACGGGGCTGTCGACTTCAGCAAGGGGGAAGTTGCTCCGACAATCGCCAAGCTCTACAGCCATCCCGAGAGGTACGGGTTTAAGGAAATCTCGAAGGCCGTTCCCGACGCCATCGTCGTCTGGCCGAACGTCGGCGGAATCGTCGTGAACACGGGCGACGACGGTGAGCTCAAGGTCCTCTATCCCAGCGACAAACTGGGCGGGAAGTTGACGATCGGTGATATCGGGTCGCTCAATCAGGAAGGCGAGCCTAAGTTCCTCTTGCCTACCAACAACAAATCGTGACGGCAGGAATCGACTCGACAAAAAACGCGCGTCTCGCACAGTCGCCCGGTCAGCATTGATAACGCGGGACTTGCCGCAGAGTAACGTTCGGACACTGTCATCCAATAACTCAGTGCAGATAGGAGCCCCCCATGCCTCCACCCCAGGACAAGGTCAAGCACGTCGTCGTGCTCATGCTCGAGAATCGCTCCTTTGACCACATGCTCGGCGGTGTCAAGTTCGCCGGGCCCGTCGAGCAACCCACGGGAAGCGAAACGAACCCCGGAGCCGCCGGCTCAATGGTCAAAATCTCGTTCGACGCGGACGCGAAGACCGACGTCGGCCCCGATCATTCCCACCTCGGTGTGATGTGGCAGCTCACCGGCGCGAAGGCCGCCTCGGCCCCTCCGTACTTCCAGAAGCCTTACGGAATCAACAACCGTGGCTTCGTGCGGAGCTTCGAGCAAACATCGATCGATCACAACCCGCCGATACCCGGCTACGGCAGCAGAATCATGCGCTGCCATCCGGAATCGCATGTGCCCGTCCTCGCGACGCTCGCCCGCGAGTACGCCGTTTGCGATCACTGGTTCTGCTCGGTTCCCGGGGAAACCTGGCCGAACAGAAACTACGCGCATTCCGGCACGTCCGACGGCGAGACGAACATCCAAAAGCGCACATTCACCAATGACACGATCTTCAACCGGCTCGACAACGCGAAGAAACGCTGGCGCGTCTACCACGACGGCATCGCCCAGATCTGGGTCTTTCCGAAACTCTGGACGAGCCTCGCCTTCCGCGGCCGCTTCCATTCGATCGACCGCCTCGAAGAGGACGTCGCCGCCCGGAACCTTCCCGAGTACACCTTTATCGAACCTCGTCACTTCGGCAAGAAGGCGGACAGCCAGCATCCCGACAATGAGGCGAACGAGAGGTCCTTTCATGCCGGCGAAGCGCTGATCAAGCGGGTGTACGACGCGCTGAGAGCGAACCCCTCCATCTGGAACGCCACGCTGCTGATTATCACGTACGACGAACACGGCGGCTTCTACGACCACGTCCCGCCACCGACGACCGCCGTGCGGCCCGACAACAAGGAATCGGAAGAGGGGTTCCTCTTCGACATGCTCGGCGTGCGCGTACCCACCGTGCTCGTCTCGCCATGGATTCCAAAAGGGACGGTCGACTCGAACGTCTACGACCACTCGTCGATCCCTCGGACGGTGCGTGCGCGCTTCGCGCCGATGACGCAGCCACTCAGCGCGCGCGAGGCCGTCGCGAATACGATCTGGCACAATCTCTCCCTCGCGAAGCCACGAACCGACCTCGTGGCTCTGGCGGTGTCGGCCGCGGCCGAAGCGAAGGTATCCGTCGCGACACCGGTGAAGACACTCGCGATCGAGGCAGGATCCGCGCAGGAAGGCCTGGCGCCATACGAGGAGCCATATGCCTGGCTCGCGTTTACCGTCGCGAAGACGATCGAGAAGGGCGCCGCGACGGGTGTCCACACCCTCGACGCAGCCTCCTGGCAGGAAACCGACGGCCAGTTGATCACCACGAAGAAAGCCGCGGCGGAATACCGGAGTCTCGCAAAAACCGCAGGCCCCGGCCCGGTCATCCTCACGGATTCCGATCTCCTCTCTGCATTCGGCATGCAGGTCGCAGACATGCTTCACGAGTCAGGCAGGGAGTTCGATGACATTGTGGTAGTGCCGAAGAGAAAGGTGAAATCGAAAACAGGAAAGAAGAAAGCGAACAGGTGAGCGGACCTGAAAGCCGTGGCGAGGCCAACGTGCTCATCGAGGAAAGCAGGAGATCCACTCCTCCGCAGGAGCCGCATCCGCACCTGATTGCACGCACACCTCCGGGTCCTTCCCCACGCCGGTGGTGGGCCCCTGATGGGAGGCCGAAGCTTTGATCGAGAAGTAGGTCGAAGCTGCGTCCCCGCTCAGGCGACTCGATAGGGGTAGGGAGAGACCCGAAGGTCTCCCCCTCCCTCCGAACCGGACTGGCGGATCTCCCGCATCCGGCTCTCCGGTCGATGGCCAATACGTTGGGTGAACAGGCGCGTGCGGAGTTGGTGTCGCGGTGAAAGCAACTCGTCACGTCCGGATTCGTTCCACCCCGTCACCGGGGCCGCTCACATTCATCGTTCCGTGCCAGGCATCGCCCGCTGTCTAGCTAACGCAGCGGCCGAGGATGGGGCTAGCTCCTTCGAGCACTTGCATCAACCTGCCTGTTCCGGATTGGATACCTCTACCTTCCTCCCTCCTTTGCTCCACGCCCGTTATGGCGCTTCCTCGCTCCTATGAGGGCTCTGACTCCCGGCTGCCTTTCACTCACGCAGCGGGGTATCCCCGATTCACTGCACATGAACTTCCCTGTCGTTCTGTCTCCAACCACCCTGGTTCGTTCCATCTCCGCTTTCTTTGCGCTCGTTTGTTCTCGCGTTCTGGACTCTTCTCTGCAGCGCCGTTTCTCGTCCGCGCGCATCAGATCTCTCGGGCTTCGCCACTCGCTAGCAGGCTCGCCACTCACCAAGGCCGAATCGAGTTTCTTCCGTACGGACCGACAGGATCGCCTTCCGTTGCTCTCCACCCAGTCTTCCGACGACGCAGTTACGGTCGGCTTTCAACCAGTCGAGCGTTTGGTTGAGAGGGTTCCCACCTCCTTTTCATGTGCGCTCTCGGGCGCACTAGCGAAGGCCTCCGGCCTTCGCCGCTCCGGGCAAATCGAACAGTCGTCGCGACGGGGGGCAAGGCCGGAGGCCTTGCCTACAGGGTAGGGATTCGCGCTCCCGCACCACTCCTCCATACAGGGGACACCTCCATGCCCGTCGCGTACACCCAACCCGCCCGCCGGCCGCTCCAGATCTTCGGGCTCGATCCGATGATCGCGCGCACCGAGCGCCGCCAGCTCACGCTCGACGTCACGAACGAGCTGCTGGACCTCGGCCCGCAGGGATCGCGCATCCAGGTCATCGACTACGACGCCTCCACACGCACGCTCTACCAACCGGTCAACCTCGACGACCCCAACGTCCTCATGAACGACGGCCTCACCCCCTCGGAGTCCGACCCGCGCTTCCATCAGCAGATGGTCTACGCGGTCGCGATGAAGACGCTCGAGAACTTCGAAATTGCGTTAGGCCGTAAGCTGCGATTCAAGGATGGCCGGCGGCTCCGCATCTTTCCGCACGCCTTCGAAGGGGCGAACGCCTACTACGATCCACAGAAGGTCGCGCTCCTCTTCGGATACTTCCGCGCCGATCCGGACGATCCGGGGCCGAACCTCCCCGGACAGACGGTCTTCACCTGTCTCTCGCGACATCATCGCGCACGAGACGACGCACGCGCTGGTCGATCGGCTGCGCGAGCTCTTCGCCGACGCGACCAACCACGACGTCCCCGCCTTCCACGAGGGCTTCTCCGACATCGTCGCGATCTTCCAGCACTTCAGCTTCCGCGAAGTCCTCGCCGACTCGATACAGAAGACGCAGGCCAACCTGCGCAGCCAAACCTCGCTCGTCCAGCTCGCCGCGCAGTTCGGCTACGCCACCGGGAGCGGCCGCGCGCTCCGCGACGCCATCGACAGCGAGACGGGAGGCAAGCCCGATCCGTCGCAGATGGCGACGCTCTTCGAGCCGCACGACCGCGGCTCGATCCTCGTCGCCGCGGTATTCGACGCCTTCTTCAAGGTTTACCAGCGCCGCATCCGCGACCTCGTCCGCATCGCCACCGGCGGCTCCGGCGTACTCCCCGAGGGCGACCTCCATCCCGACCTCATGAACAGAATCGCGCGCGAGGCGTCAAAAACGGCGCAGAACGTCCTGACGATGTGCATCCGCGCCTTCGAGTACCTGCCGCCGGTCGACATCACCTTCGGCGACTTCCTCCGCGCGCTCGTCACGGCCGACTACGAGATGGTCCCCGAGGACGACGTGGGCCTGCGCGGGTCGATGATCGAATCGTTCCGGATCCGCGGAATCTATCCGGAGGATGCTCAATCGCTCGCCGAGGGTTCGCTGCTGTGGAGGCCGCCGGATCGGCCGCTCGAGGTTCCGTTCGCGCTGTTCGAGCGACACATGGTGGACGACGCCCGAGCGTTCGAGCGCATGGAGAAGGTCACAAGGACCGGTAAGCGCGCGAAGGAGAATGCGAAGAAGGCCATCCTGCTCGTTCAGTGGGCGCGCGCCAACGGGTCCGCGCTCCGGCTCGACCCGAGGTATCCGATCCAGCTCCTCGGGTTCCACACCGTCTTCCGCGTCGCGCCGAACGGAGAGCTCGTGGTCGAGCTGGTTGCGCAGTTCGCGCAGAGCGATAAGGCGAGCGCCAGCGACGCTGCGTTCGGCGGCATTCCCTTCCGAGGCGGAACGACCGTGATCGCCGGCTCCGACGGAATCGTGCGCTACGTCATCTCGAAGCCGATGAGCACGAAGCGTCGCGCGAATCAGAAGTCCTACGTCGAGGAGCTCGACCAAACCGACGCCGCCCTCGCCTGGTGCGACGACAACTACGAGGCGCGGCGCATGAAGGCCCGCACCAGCTTCGCCGCCATGCACCGGGGGCTGCGATGAAGGCGCGCGCCATCCTGTGTGGCGCAGGCACTCCTGCCTGCGCGCGGCGCAAAGCGCCGCCGTGTTGCCGGACATTCCGAAGTCGCGCTCGCTCGCGAGTAACTTTTGGTAGCGGCACAACGGAATGTGCCGTTACTAGGTCGCCTTCGGCGACGCGCAGGCAGGAGTGCCTGCGCCACATAAAGCAGCGCTCGCACGTCCGCCG
>JBPPMG010000479.1:0-20444 GCA_051305935.1 Thermoanaerobaculia bacterium | reverse complement strand
GACGTGGCGGACGACATCCAGATGCATGAGTCGACTGTGTCGCGCGTGGTGTCGAACAAGTACATCCACACGCCGCGCGGCCTCTACCCGATGAAGTACTTCTTTCACAGCGGGCTCGATTCGCGCCATGGCGACGACGTGTCGAGCGTGGCGGTGAAGGCCAGGATCAAGGCGCTGATCGACAAAGAGGATCCGCGCAAGCCACTGTCGGATTCGAAGATCGTGAAGGTGTTGGGGCTGCAGGGTGTGGAGATCGCGCGACGGACGGTGGCGAAGTATCGCGACGAGCTGAGGATTCCCTCGTCGACGGACAGGAAGCAAGTGTTCTGACCCGCATTGGCGGGCGGAAGTGTGGCGGCCGAGACGGTGCACGTGCAGTTCAACGGACAGCCGGGGAGGAAACGATGAACATCGAAGTTTCAGGGCGCAAGTACGAAGTCACCGACAAAGTTCGAAAGATGATCGAGCAGAAGCTCGAGAAGGTGAAAAAGTACTTTCACGACATCATCGAGATCCGCTGCGTTCTGAAAGTCGAGAAGTATCGGAACATCTGCGAGGTGCAGATACACGGCAAGGAGCACGACGTCGCGTCGCGCCAGGAAGGGGAGACGATGGAGGAGGCGATCCAGATGGCGATCGACCACCTCAAGCTCCAGGCGCAGAAGAACCGGACGAAGATCAGCGACCGGCGGAAGGGGCGCGCCGCGGGCGCAGTGCCGGCGACCGACTGGCAGGTGCAGGTGTTCGAGGCGGGCAAGTTCCGCGAGGCGGACAACCGGCCGCGCATCGTCACGACGACCAAGCTCCCCGTCCGGCCGCTCTCCATCGAACAGGCGGTGCTGCTCCTCGACGGGTCGAAGAACGACTTCATGGTGTTCCGCGATCTCGATACGGACAAGGTGTCGGTCATTTACCGGCGAAAGGACAAGAATTTCGGGCTGATTGCGCCCGAGTTCTGAGGCGAGGGCCGCGAGACCGCGGTGCCGACCGAAGACGATGCCCGACGAATTCGAAAGCTGGGAAGAAGAGAGTTTCGTCGAGACCGAGGTCCGAACCCTCGAGTCTCGCGAGCTCGCCGACCTGTCGCTGCGCCTGGTGACGGGCGCCGATGGCCTCGACAAGATGATCCTGAAGCCGCGCGTCCAGAAGCCCGGGCTCGCATTCGCCGGCTACTACGAGTACATCAAGCCGGGGCGGGTGCAGATCATCGGCGCGTCGGAGATCGGCTACCTGAACAGCCTCCCGCCTCGCCTGCGAGAGAAGCGTGTACGCGACGTGGCCGGGCTCGACGTCTCGTGCTTCGTGACGACCAAAGGCATCGATCCGATCACCGAGTTTGTGAGGGAGTGCGAGAACCATTCGATTCCGCTCTTCCGCACCGACTCGATGTCGTCGACGACAATTACTCGCATCACCTACTTTCTCGAGGAGACGATGGCGCCGCGGATCACGATCCACGGCGGCCTGCTCGACGTGTACGGCATCGGCCTGCTTCTGCTCGGCGACAGCGGCGTCGGCAAGAGCGAGTGCGCGCTCGACCTCGTCTGGCGCGGGCACCGGCTGGTCTCCGACGACACGGTTCTCATCAAACGCCACCCTAACGAAGTGGTGATCGGCTATTCGAACGACCTGATTTCTCATCACATGGAGCTGCGCGGCATCGGCATCATCAGCGTGAAAGACCTCTTCGGAGTGTCGTCGACGCGCGACGTCAAGCCCATCGATCTGGTGGTGAAGCTCGAGCGCTGGGTCGAGGGAACGGAATACGACCGCCTCGGGCTGGCCGGCGAGACCTACGACCTGCTCGGGGTGACGAAGCCGTTCGTGCGGCTCCCGGTGGCCTCCGGGCGAAACCTCGCGCTTCTCGTCGAGATTGCGGCGCGCAACCACCTGATGAAACTACAGGGCTACAACACGGCGGAGGATCTGGTCTCTCGCGTGAGTGACGAGATCGAGCGACGCGGGACCGAAGGAGAGACGCCGACGCCTCTCGCATCGGAAAGCGTGTCGATGCGCGACAAGCACATCATCAACCGCTCGCAGCACGAGCGTCAGCAGGCTCCTCGCCGCCGCAAATGATCAACGCGACTCCCGAGAAACTCGTCATCGTGACCGGCCTTAGCGGCGCGGGAAAGAGCTATGTTCAGAGCACGCTCGAGGATCTGGGCTTCTACAGCGCAGACAATCTGCCGGTCTCGCTGATCGAGCCGTTCCTCGACGAGGTCGTGGGACGCGAGGGAAAGAGCCGTATCGCGATCGTGATGGACGTTCGCGCGCACGACTTCGCCCGGACGTTTCCCCGCTACTTCACCGAGGTTCTCAAGGCGCGTTTCCCCCACGCGATCCTGATCTTTCTCGATGCGCGCGACGAGGTGCTCGTTCGACGATTTTCGGAGACGAGGCGACCGCATCCGTACGGAGTCGATCTGCCGATTCTCGACGCGATCGGCGCGGAGCGCCGTGAGCTGACCGACGTCAAGGCGATCGCGAACATGGTGCTCGACACCTCTCAGTTTTCGGTGCACGAGCTGAAGGCCGAGATCAATCGGCGATTCCAGCTGCCCGGATATGTGATGCCGATGCTCGTGAACGTCATGACGTTCGGCTTCAAGTACGCGATTCCGCCGAACATCGACCTGATGTTCGACGTGCGGTTCTTGCCGAATCCCCACTTCGTCGAAGGGCTCCGTCCCAGGACGGGCTGCGACGCCGAGGTCGTCTCGTTCCTGGAGTCGCACGCCGAGTACGGGGAGTTCTTCTCGAAGCTTTGCGGCTTCGTGGAGTACGTTCTCCCCCAGTACGAGCGCGAGATGAAGAGCTACCTGACCATCGGCGTCGGCTGCACGGGCGGCAAGCACCGCTCCGTCGCGATCGGCGAGAAGCTGGGGGAGCGGCTCGCGGAGATTGGATACCGCGTCGAGATCACCCACCGGGACATGGGGAAATGAGCGGCCCGCCGGGCCTGGACGGCGCGCGAAATCGAAGCGCCCGTCTCCCTTGTTCGTCTGCAGTGCGGGGCCGCTGCACCGGGTCGTCCGCGAGGCTGTTTTCCCAGGAATGCCAGATTCGGTGCCCCCTGACGGGCGATGCCGATGGCGAGGAGATTCATTGATCGGGGCTTTGATCGTGACACACGGACAACTGGCGCACGAGCTGCTCAACGCGGCGAGGGTCATCGAAGGGAATCTGACCGGGCTGGAAGCGCTCTCGCTTGAATGGAACGATACCGTGGACGAAGCGCGGGACAAGATCCGGACGGCGCTCGGGCGATTCCCGTCCGATACGAAGATCATCATCTTCACGGACATGTTCGGAGGAACACCGAGCAACATCTGCCTTTCGTTTCTCGAGAAGGGAAGGGTCGAGGTGCTGACCGGAGTGAACCTTCCGATGGTGCTGAAGTTCACGGCGCTCCACGAGGGCGCCACGAATCTCGACGAGCTCTCGCACATCATCCGGGAGAAGGGGGCCAGGGCCATTCGCGTCGCTTCGGACCTTCTCTCCGGAGAGCAGAGCAGCTGAAGGAGCAGCGAGTGCCGACGAGCAAGGACATTCCGATCATCAACAAGCTCGGCCTTCACGCGCGGGCAGCCGCGAAGCTGGTGCATACGGCCGCGCGCTTCTCGTCCGACATCAAGCTGCGCAAGGGCTCGGAGGAGGTCGATGCGAAGAGCATCCTCGGTATTCTCCTTCTGGCGGCCGCAAAGGGCACGACGGTGACGATCACTGCCGCGGGCAAGGACGAGCAGGAGGCTCTCGACTCGATCGAGCGGCTCATTCTGGGCAGATTCGATGAAGTAGAATAGCGACCGGTCCGATGGCGAACACCAAGAGTGCAGAGACGAAGCACGTGCGGGTCGATGTGCGGACGTACAAAGGCGCCGGAGTCTCACCCGGTATCGCCGTCGGCCGCGCCCTGATTCTCGAGAAGGACGTCGGAAGCGTCTACCGCGTCCCCGTCGGCGACGCAGAGGTGCCCAAGGAAGTGCGGCGTCTCGGCGAGGCGATCGAGCAGACCCGCAAGGACCTTCGCGAGTTGAAGGCGAAGGTGAGCCGCACGATCGGTGACGAGTACGCGTCGATCTTCGACGCTCACGCGATGATTCTCGGCGATCCGACCTTCAGCGACCAGATCGTCAAGAAGATCGAGGACGAAAAGATCAACGCCGAGTGGGCGCTCCAGACGGTCAAGGACGAGCTCGAGGCGCGCTTCGAGAGCTTCGACGACGAGTACCTTCGCGACCGCGGGGCAGACATCGCCGACGTCGGCGACAGCGTCCTGAAGAACCTGCTCGGCATCGCGCACCACGATCTTTCGGAGATCACGCACGACGTGATCATCCTTGCCGAAGACCTGACCCCCTCCGACACGATCCACTTCAACAGGCGGCCCATCGTCGGCTTCGCGACGGCGACGGGCGGCCGGACGTCGCACACGTCGATCATCGCCAAGTCGCTCTTCATGCCTGCGGTGATCGGCGTTCCGCGCCTCACGGAGCTCATCGACAACGACGAGCTGGTGATCATCGACGGCTACGAGGGCACGGTGGTCGTCAACCCGACGCCGGCGCTGGTGGAGGAGTACCGGAGCCGCGAGACGCGTCACGAGGAGCACGAGAAGAAGCTCCTGGAGAACCGGGACCTCGAGGCGATCACGAAGGACGGCGTCAAGCTCTCGCTCCTCGCGAACATCGAGCTCGTGGAGGAAATGGAAGACGCGATGAAGTTCGGCGCTGAGGGGATCGGGCTCTATCGTTCCGAGTTTCTCTTCATCTCCAAGAGCCCGGGACTTCCAAACGAAGAGGAGCACTTCGAGGCGTACTGCCGGCTCGCGCGCGAGATGGCACCGCATTCGACGGTCATCCGGACGTTCGACCTCGGGGGCAAGAAGCTTGCGCGCGAAGTCATCGGCACGAAAGAAGACAATCCCGTGCTCGGCCTCCGCGGACTTCGCCTCTGCATGAAGCACCGGGACCTGTTCCGCACGCAGCTTCGCGCGATTCTCCGCGCATCGGCGTTCGGTGACATCAAGATCATGTTTCCGCTCGTGTCCAGCGTGCAGGAGCTGCGCCAGGCGAAGGCCCTGCTGCGTGAGCTCAAGGGCGAGCTCGAGCGCGAAGGGCACGCCTACGATCCCGACATCGAGGTCGGCATCATGATCGAAGTTCCCGCCGCGGCGATCATTGCGGACATCCTCGCTCAGGAAGCCGACTTCTTCGCGATCGGCACGAACGACCTGATCCAGTATTCGCTGGCAATCGATCGCGGAAACGAGAACGTGAGCTATCTGTACGAGCCGTTGCATCCGGCACTGCTTCGCCTTCTGAAGTTCGTGATCGAGTCGGGCAAGAAGGCGGGGATTCCGGTGTCGATGTGTGGCGAGATGGCCTCCGACCCACTCTACGCCGTGGTTCTCGTCGGGCTCGGGCTCGATCGATTCTCCATGAATCCGTCGAACATCCCGGTGGTCAAGAACGTCATCCGTTCGGTCCGCTACAAGGATTGCAAGAAGATGGTCGAGGCGGCGATGGAGAAGCGAACGGCGCAGGAAATCGAGGAGTACATCATCGAGAGCGTGGCCCTGAAGTTCCCGGAGGGGCTCGTGACGAGGACGACATGAGTCAGCAGGACGGCGCCGGGTTCGCGAAAGGCTCGGTGAAGCGCGTTCCAAAACCGTGGGGCTACGAGCTCATCTGGGGCCTCACCGAGAGGTACGTCGGCAAGGTGCTGCACGTGAACAAGGGCGAGAGCCTGAGCCGTCAGTACCACGAAATGAAAGACGAAACGCTCTACGTTATCGCTGGGAGAGTGCTGCTGGAGCTCCAGCGCGGCGACGAGGCGGACTCGATCACGCTCGAGGTCGGCCAGGCGTTTCACATCACTCCGAAGACGATCCACCGGATCGAGGCGCTCGAAGACACCGATATCGTCGAGGTTTCGACTCCGGAGATCCACGACGTGGTCCGCCTCGACGACCGGTACGGACGAGCGGGCACAAGCGAGGCATGACGAGTTTGAGAACAGCAGTGGTGGCGCTCTCCGCCGCGTTCCTCGCGGCAGGGGGAGCTCTCGCCCAGAGCTCGTCGACCGAAAAGGGCGCGAGCGACGCCAGGCCACTGAGCGCCACGGCGCCCGAGAAGTCGGCGGCCGACGAGTCGCCGCTCGTGAAGGCCGCGAGGGATGGCGCCGCCAACCGGACGAAAAAATCGCGCCTGTCGATCGAAGACAAGGACGTGAAGAAGTCCAAAGGGAAGTTGATCGAGACGACGACGAAGCCGCTCGCGCCGATTCCCGCCGCGGCCGATGTCGAGACGCGTATGCGATCGGAGGCTGCAGCCGCTGACGCGCTCAAGAACCGGGATAAGGTAATCGCGGATCACGTCGCGACGAAGAAGAAGGAAGTCGAGGATCTCGAATCGGAGCTTCGGCGCATCGAGGAAACTTACTACGACGAAGACGATCCCGACTTTCGCGAGGAAGTGATCGAGAAGAGGTTCGACGAAACGAGATCCAGACTCGAGAAGGCGAGGCAGGACCTCGAGGCGGCGCGGGTGGCCGCCGCGGAACGCGGCGTCTCCACGCCATGACCGCTCGCAACGACCTGAAGACCTACTACATCGAGACGTGGGGTTGTCAGATGAACGATCTCGACACCCAGCGTCTATCGGGACAGCTGAAGCTCCGCGGGTATCGTCGCGTGAGCTCGGAGCACGAGGCAGGGCTGATCCTGCTCAACACCTGCAGCGTCCGCGAGAAATCTGAGCAGAAGATGTTCTCCGAGCTCGGACGCCTCCGATCCGCAAAGGAGAGAGGAGCGACGATCGGAGTCTGTGGATGCGTCGCGCAGCAGGAAGGCGAGGCGATTCTGGCGCGCGCCCCGCACGTCGACTTCGTGATGGGGCCCGGCAACGTCGGCTACCTCGACGAAATCCTGAAGGGGAGCGCGCGCGTCGCGGTGGAGTTCCCCGAGGACCGTCGCTACGACTACCTTTCGATCGATCGTCCGTCGGCCGTGCGCGCGCAAGTCACCGTCGTCGAGGGCTGTAACAAGAACTGCACGTTCTGCATCGTGCCGACGACTCGGGGACGCGAGGTGTCGCGGCCGCTGCGAGACATCATCGCCGAGTCGGTGCACGCGGTGTCGACCGGCCGGGTCGAGATCGAGCTGCTTGGACAGACTGTGAACGCGTATGTCTGCCCGGAATCGGGCGGCGACTTCGCGGATCTGATTTCAGCCGTTGCGCGAATCGAAGGTGTTCTTCGCGTCCGCTTCATGACGTCCCACCCCGCCGAGGTCACGCCGCGAATGATCGTGGCGATGCGCGCCCACGAGAACATCTGCCGGTACATTCATCTGCCTGTGCAATCGGGCTCGTCAGCGGTGCTGCGACGAATGAAGAGACTCTATTCCCGCGAGCAGTTCCTCACCACAGTGAGTGCGCTGCGCGCGGCGATGCCGGAGATCCGATTCTCGACCGACGTGATCGTCGGGTTTCCCGGGGAGACGGACAACGACTTCCTCGCAACCCTGACTCTCCTCGAAGAGGT
This sequence comes from Thermoanaerobaculia bacterium, assembly GCA_051305935.1. Lineage (GTDB taxonomy): Bacteria > Acidobacteriota > Thermoanaerobaculia > Gp7-AA8 > Gp7-AA8 > JACPDH01. The sequence continues at coordinate 12,896 of JBPPMG010000479.1, read as the reverse complement.
TCGCTTCGGTTCGATTTACGCGTTCAAGTACTCGGAGAGGCCCGGAACGGCGTCGATCCGGCTTGGAGGACCCGTCGATGATGCGGTCTCAACCGAGCGACTGAATCGCGTCTTCGAGCTCCAGGCGAGAATCGAGCGGGAGACGCTCGAGGGGTATGTGGGGAAGGTCTTGCCCGTGCTCGTCGAGGGCCCCAGCCGCAACGATCCCTCGGTATTTGCCGGCAGGACGGAAGACAGCTGGACGGTGAACTTCGTGCGAAGCGCTCCAACTCGGATCGGCGCGCTGATTGGTGTCAGAATCGACCATGCAAAGCACCACTCGCTATTCGGGGAGGCGGTCACATGACGCTGGTCAGAATGACGGTCAAGGGGCTGATGCTCGATCCGATCTCGAACTCGCCGATCGTCGTCCTTCGTGACGACGAGGACAGCACGCTTCTGCCGATATGGGTCGGCGTGTTCGAGGCAAACGCGATCGCGTTGAAGCTGGAGAACTACGAGACACCTCGCCCCATGACGCACGATCTGCTCAAGGGAATCCTCGGTGCGCTCTCCGTAGACGTCGTCCGAGTCGTGGTGAACGAACTGCGCGATAGCACGTTTTTCGCGCGCATCGTCCTGAGCGTCGAGGGGCGGGAAACGGAGGTCGACTCTCGTCCCAGCGACGCGATCGCCCTCGCGTTGCGCGTAGACGCGCCCATTTTCGTCGATCAGAGCGTCCTCGACCAGGCTCAGACGATCTCGCCCGACGACACGCAGGACGAGAAACTGCGCAAGTGGTTCGAGCAGTTGAACCCGGAAGAGATGGGAAAGTACAAGATGTAGCGGGAAGCCCCGCTCGCGTTGCTGGACAGTCCGACCACGCTTCTCTAGAATCCGCCCAGCCGAAATGATCATCGCTATCACCAACCAGAAGGGTGGGGTAGGCAAGACGACGACAGCGATCAATCTCGCCGCGGCCGTCGCCACCAAGGGGTTCAAGACCCTCCTCATCGATCTGGATCCGCAGGCAAACTCCACGATGAGTTACGTCGACCCGCGCGCGCTGACGCGCTCGATGTACGACGTTCTGGTCACGGAGGAGTGCAGCGTCGAGGACGTGATCGTCGCGTCGCCGCTGGAGAACCTTGCGATCGCGCCGTCGCGGATCTCCCTTGCGAAGCTCGAATCGAAGCTCATCGGCGACCTCGACGGGCCGTATCGGCTCAAGGACGCGATCAAGGACGTCACGCCGAAGTACGACTACGTGTTCATCGACACGCCGCCGACGCTCGGAATGATCACAGTGAACGCTCTCGTGGCATCGACGCACGTCCTGGTACCGATCCAGTCGTCGTATTTCGCGCTGGAAGGCACCGACGACCTGCTCGAGACGATCGAAAAGATCAAGGCGCGGCCGAATCCGAACCTGCAACTGCTCGGCGTCGTGATCACCATGCACGACAGGCGCACGACTCTCGCGCGGGACATCCAGGAGCAGATCCAGCAGGTGTTCGGCGACATGCTGTTCGCCACGACGATCAGCAAGTCGATCCGCCTCGAGGAGAGCCCGGCGTACAAGGAGTCAATATTCACCTTTGCGCCGCGATCGAGCGGCGCGATGGAGTACTACTCGCTCTCCGAGGAGATCCTCGCCCGGGTATGACCGGGGCGGGATGAATGTGAGCGACGTGGAACCGAAACGACCGACGACCAAGAGGGGACTCCCGGAACGGGCCCGGATGCGCCACGACGCGCATTACGTCGAGGAGCTGGCACGCCGTTCGTCGGCGGGAATCGGATCGCTGATCCCGCTTTCGATGATCGAGGTGAACCCCGACCAGCCTCGTCAGAGCCTTGGGGAGCTCGAAGAGCTGTCGGCGTCCATCGAGGAAAAGGGTGTGCTGGAGCCGATCCTCGTCCGGTCGGTCGGACCGAACAAATACCAGATCGTCTCGGGCGAGCGGCGCTTCCGGGCCGCCGAGATGGCGGGGCTCGACGAGATTCCCGCGATCGAGCTCGACATCGACGAGCGGGAAGTCATCGAGATCGCGCTGATCGAGAACATGCAGCGCAAGGATCTGACGGCTTTCGAGGAGTCGGAGGGGATCAGCGCGCTTCAGCAGCGGTTCGGCTACACGCACGAGAAGATCGCTCAGGTGCTCTCGAAGTCGAGGACGACGGTGACTGAGAGCCTGCTGCTGGCGGGGATTCCTGAAGTGATTCGCGAGCTTTGCGTCGAGCACGGAATCTCGAGCAAGTCGGTGCTCGTGCAGATCGCCCGCGCCGGCTCCGAGGAGGCGATGGAGGAGCTGGTGCTCCGGCTCGCGTCGGGCGAGATCGGCCGCGATGAGCTCCGCAAGGAAACGCGCGGCGCTGAGCCAGCGAAGAGTGCGGGACGTCCCAGGAACTTCGTCTTTCAGCTGAAAGACAAGTCGCTCCCGTTCAGCCTGAACATGACCTTCAAAAAGGCGCATGTGGAGAAGGCGGAAGTGGTGGACGCGCTTCGGGAGCTCTTGAAGCGACTCGAGAAAGAGCTCGACAAGTGAGCGCAGCCCGAGTCTTCTATTTCGCATGGCAGTTCACATAATCTATCTTATAGGACGTTGTCTAAAACGTCGGGACGCCGCGATTCCCCGGGCGCTGAGTCTCTCGATCGGCTACACTTAGCCCCGTTCGGGATGCGCATCCTAGGTCGGTACATCGTCAAGGAAATCGTCGGGCCGACCTTTCTCGGCTTCTGCTTCTACACGTTCGTCATCCTGATGAACCAGCTCTTCCGGCTCGCGGAAATGATCATCCGCCGCTCCCTGCCGGCCTCCACGGTCCTCCAGCTTCTCGGTCTCTCGCTACCGCACATCGTCGTTCTGACGATTCCCATGGCGCTCCTGTTCGGGGTCCTGATCGCCGTCGGACGACTCTCGTCCGACTCAGAGATCATCGCGATGCGCTCGGTGGGCGTCTCGACGACGTCGATCTACCGCCCGGTCTTCTACGTCTCTTTCGCCGTCTTCATCCTGAACCTCTGGGTGATGAACTTCCTGACTCCCTGGGGCAATACCTCGCTCGAGTCGCTAAAGGCTGAGATCTTCACCTCGAGCGTCGAGCGCGAGATCCGACCGCGCGTTTTCTACGACGAGTACCCGAACCGAGTCATCTACGTGAACGACATCGCCCCGAATGGCGAATGGAACGGCGTATTCATCTCCGACACCACCAGCCCCGACCGCCAGCAGATCATCGTGGCGAAGAGCGGCCGGCTGACGCTCACCCCGGGAGCACGCCAGCTCTGGGTCGAATTGCACGACGCGGAGAACCACTTCTTCAGCCCCCGGAACCCGACCCGCTACGATCACGTGCGGAACGCATCGCAGCGAATCCTGCTCCCGGACCAGTTCTCTTCGCCTCCGAAAGCCATTTCCCGCTCGATTCGCGCGATGAATGTGCTCGAGCTTCGAGAGGAAGCGATCCGGCTGAGCGCCGACCTGACCAGGAAGAGTGATCTCGCGGACTACCGGATCGCCCTCGTCGAAATGCACAAGAAGATCTCGATCCCATTCGCGTGCCTCGCGTTCGGTATCGTCGCGCTTCCGCTGGGCATTACGAACCGCCGCGGAGGCAAAAGCTCGGGTTTTACTTTAAGTATTGGCGTGATCCTGCTCTATTACCTCCTCCTCTCGAACGGCGAGGAAATGGCGCGAACCGGACGATTGCCGGCGGGGCTCGCGATGTGGCTCCCCAACGCGATACTCGTAGGGATCGGACTCTTCCTGCTCCGGCGCGCGAGCCGAGACGCGGGCGGATCGTCCGGCCCGAGTCGACTCGCGGAGCGGGCGCGAGTGGTCCTCCAGCGCGTCCACATGGGAGTCCGCGCACGCCTTTCGACCGACAAGGACGAGCCCGGCTCGTTCCTCGCACGTCTCGACATTCGGTTCCCGAACACCCTTGACCGGTACGTGCTTCGACAGTTCGTGCAGACGCTTCTGTTCATCGTGATCTCGGTCGTCGTCCTCCAGATGATCGTCGACTACTCCGAAATGGCGGGCGACATCGCCGAGAACCGGATCCCGGCCCATGTGGTCGCGGAGTACTACCGGAACCTGACGCTCGTCGTCCTCGACAAGACGATTCCCATCTCGATCCTGGCCGGAACGCTCATCTGCTTCGGGATGCTCTCTCGCACGAGCGAGATCACGGCGATGAAGGCCTCCGGAGTCTCTCTCTACCGTCTCGCGCTCCCCGTCGTGGTGGTCGCGGCAATCTTCTCCGGGTTCGCCTATCTCCTTCTCGACTTCGTCCTGCCCTACACGAACGAGAAGGTCGCGACGCTGAAGAGCCAGATCAAGGGCAAGCCGATGCGACGAAGCGTGAGCGTTCAGCAGCGACAATGGGTCTTCGGGAAGGGCCGGTATCTATTCAATTTCCTTTCGTACGACAAGGCGACGCACTCGCTCTCCCAGGTCCAGGTGCTGGAGTTCGACCCCGTGGAGATGAGCCTCACGAGGCGCGTCTATGCCGACGAAGCACGCTTCGACGGTTCGGGATGGGTCTTCGTGAACGGCTGGGTACGCTCGTTCGACGAGACGGGAAGCGCGTCGTTTACGCCGATCGACTCTCCAGTTCGACTGCACTACCCGGAGCGTCCGGAGTACTTCACCTCCGACTTCAAACTACCGAACCAGATGACCTACTCGGAGCTGAGTCGCTACATCAGGGATCTGGAGATCTCCGGCTATTCCTCGGAGGAGTTGCGCGTGCAGCTCTACCAGAAGACTGCCTGGCCGTTTGTCAGCCTGGTGATGGCGCTCATCGCACTTCCGTTCTCGTTCCGCATCGGAAAAAAGGGCGCCCTCTACGGCGTGGGAGTGGCGCTATTTCTCGCCTTCGTTTACTGGGCGCTCTATGGGATCTTCACGAAGTTCGGCGAGGTCGGGAATCTGCCCGCACTCCTTTCGGCCTGGAGCGCGAACGTTCTGTTCATGATTGCGGCGATCTACCTGTTCGTTCACTCCGAGACCTGAGCCCGATCTGCCCCAGCAGCCGACCACCTGGATGGACTCCCCGCCAACTGACGCGGCCGATCACCTCGATGGGAGCTGGGGAAAGGTCGTTCACTCTGCGACATTGAGAATGTCCCGTCACGCGCTAGAATTCGCAGCACGAATGAGCCGATCGACTTCAGAGGTCACCACCGACCTGCGTACGCACCCCGCAATCCGGGAGGCACGGCGCGTCATCGAAGTCGAGGCGGCGGCAATCCTCGGGCTTCTCGACAACCTGGGCCAGGAGTTTGTCGACGCTGTGGAGTTGATCCGCGGCGGGACCGGCCGGGTCGTGTCGATGGGCATGGGCAAGTCGGGGATCATCTGCCGCAAGATCTCCTCCACCCTCGCCTCCACGGGGACCCCGTCGTTCTTCCTTCACCCAGCCGAGGCGGTGCATGGAGATCTGGGGATGGTCGTTCCTGGCGACGTGGTGCTCGCCGTCTCGTTCTCGGGAGAGTCCGAGGAGATCGTGCGCCTCCTCGAGCCGGTCAAGCGTCTGGGCGCAAAGCTGATCGCAATTACCGGAAAACCGGCATCGACCCTGGCCCGCAACGCGGACATCCACCTCTCTGCCGCGATTCGCGAGGAAGCATGCCCCCTGGGGCTTGCTCCTACGGCGTCGACTACGGCGACGCTCGCACTCGGCGACGCGCTGGCGATGGCCCTGCTGGTGAGCAAGGGGTTCCGCGAGGAAGACTTCGCGTTCCTCCACCCCGGTGGGAAGCTGGGCAAACGTTTCCTTCGGGTACGCGATCTCATGCACACCGGCGACGCCATTCCGCGGGTCAGCGGCACGACGCCGATGCGCGACGCGATCTACGAGATGTCGAAGAAGGGATTCGGGATCACGACCGTCGTCGACGACTCCGGCGCACTGCTCGGCGTGATTTCGGACGGCGACCTTCGCCGTCTCATCGAGCGGGACGAGCGGATCCTGCAGAAGACCGGGGGCGAGTGCTGCAAACCGAACCCCTTTCTGATCGAGTCGACGGAGCTTGCATCGGCGGCGCTCCAGGTGATGGAGCAGCGGAAGATCACGTCGCTGTTCGTTCTCGACGAGGAGCGACGCGTCGAGGGAATCCTGCACCTTCACGATCTCTGGGGAATCGAACTTTTCTGAGGTGAGCGGATGGAAGAGAGCGCACAGGCTGCGGTGGTTCTTCGGTACCGGAACGGCACGACGACTCGTGACGTCGATCCCCCCGCGATCGACGTTGCGCGCCAGACCGTGATACTGCGCGGATCCGAGATCTCATTCGACGAGCTCAAGGCGGTCTTCTTTCCGAAGGCACCCGACGCCGCGCCAGTCGACGACTCCGCGCGCGCCTCGATCGTCGCGGTCGAGTTCGACGACGGCGAGGTCATTCGTGGGCGCGCGTACGACTACAACCCGGTCGCGCCCGGCTTCTTTCTCTCTCCGCTCGAGGACCCGAGAATCGAGAAAATTTTCGTGGTGAGCGCGGCGGTCGTTTCGATCGAGGTAGAGAAACTGTGATCCATTTCCGGCGATTCACGCCTGTGGTGGCGCTCCTGGTGCTCGTCTCGCTCTCCCTACCAGTGGAGGCGGCAGGCAACGCGGCAAGCGTGACCGTGCTCCTTCGCGGATGCGAGGGAAGCTCGGCGCAGTTCGTGCAAAAGTTCCTGCCGAAGGGCTTCAAGAAGGAAAAGGTCGAGCGCGGGAGCGTCGTGTTCGGTGAGCTTCCGACGATGCGATGGACTTACGCCGAGCCGGAGAGAAAGGAGTTCGTTTTCGACGGCATCACATCGTGGCTGTGGGTTCCCGCCGACCGCCAGGTGACGGTGCACGAGCTGACCGAGGACGAGCGCGCGGCGCTCCCCTTCTTCGCGCTCTCGGACCCTTCACGGATCGACGCGCAGTTCACGATGTCGACCAGCGGGAGGACGACGACGCTCAAGGCACGCGACCGCAACGCGATGCTCGCGGAGATCCGTGTCGAAGCCTCGAGCGACGGACGCCTCTCGAAGCTCAGGTACGTCGATTCCCAGGGGAACGCGACGACCTTCGAGTTTTCAGGATTCACGCCGTCCAAGGCTGGTCGAGAGTCATTCACCTTCGTTCCACCTGCGGGCGCCGACGTCGTCCGGAACTGACCCTGGACGGCTACTCTACCGCTCTCCCGGCGTGAAGCGGCCGGTGTCGATTTCCCGCCGCGACCTCAATACAATGCGCAGGCCCCGTTTCCGCCGAGTGCGGGACACGATCCGGGGCGCAGGAGACGGCACCAATGGCACAGGAAAACTCGTTCGACGTTGTGTCGAAGATCGACATGCAGGAAGTCGCGAACGCGATTCAGCAGGCGAAGAAGGAGATCGAGACCCGGTTCGACTTCAAGAACAGCAAGTCGGAGATCGAGCTCAAAGAGAAGGACGCCGAGATCATTCTCACAAGCGACGACGAGGTCAAGCTCAAGAGCGTCAAGGACGTGCTCGAGGGACGACTGGTGAAGAGGAAGGTGCATCTCAAGTCGCTGGACTACCAGAAGGTGGAGCCGGCGACGATGGGCACTGTCCGCCAGCACATCAAACTGATCCAGGGGCTCGATTCCGAGAAGGCCAAGGCGATCGTCAAGGCAATCAAGGAGACCAAGATCAAGGTGCAGGCCTCGATCCAGAGTGATCAGGTCCGGGTAGTCGGAAAGAACCGGGACGACCTCCAGAAGGTCATCCAGTTGCTTCGAGACGGTGATTTCGGCGCCCCCCTGCAGTTCGTGAATTACCGCGGCTAGTCTTTTTCCCGTCGCCTTTCTTAACTCGGATGAATCGTTTATTCTGTGCGGCGTGAGTAGTCCCGGCGCCCCCACCCTCGCCGAGGCCGTATCCGCTGGCTCCCCGATCGGACACGTTCTCGAGCTCATCGCCCCTAAACTCGTACTGGTCGAGCAGGAGTTGCGGAAGAACTTCAGCTCCCCGATCCGGACGATTCAGGAGGTGGCGGACCACGTCCTCGAGGGAGGCGGAAAGCGCCTGCGTCCTACCCTCCTGCTTCTCGTCGCGAAGATGCTTGGCTACGAGGGGCGCAAGGACGTCGTGTTCGGCGCCGTAATCGAGTTCATTCACACGGCGACGCTGATCCACGACGACATCATCGACGACTCGGCGATGCGCCGCGGCCGGACCTCGATCAACTACAAGTGGGGCAATCCGCTCACGGTGCTGATCGGGGACTATCTCTACACGCACGCGATGCGGATGGCGCTCGACACGGGCCATCTCGAGATCGCCCAGATGCTGTGCGCTTCGACCATCGAAGTCACCGAAGGCGAGATCCTCGGCCTCGAGAACAACGGGCGCGCCGACCTGACCAAGGAAGAGTATTTCGATCTGGTCGGCAGGAAGACCGCGGCGCTCTTCGGTGCCAGCTCGCGGGTGCCCGCGATGCTCGTGGGGCTCGACGCAGCGCGGCAGCAGACTCTTTACGATTACGGCTACAAACTTGGCATCGCCTTCCAGCTGGTCGACGACCTGCTCGATTTCACGTCGAGCGCCGAGACGCTCGGCAAGCCGGCACTCGCGGACCTAAAGGACGGTAAGGCGACGCTTCCCGTCATTCTCGCGCTCTCACGAGCCAGCGAGGCCGAACGCCGCAAGGTGGAGACGGTCCTCCGCACGAAGTCCTTCGAGGAGGTCACGGCCTCGGAGGTTCAGGAGATCGTGACGCGTCACGGAGCGATCGAGGAGACGCGGGAGATTGCGCGCGAATATGCCAGCGACTGCAAGAAGTGCCTCTCGGAGTTTGCCGACTCGCCGGCGCGTGAGGCGCTCGAGTTCGCCGCCGACTTCGTGCTCGAGCGCGACCGCTGATCGCGCGAAGTTCGCTAGGAGAGCAGCTCCATCAACTCCGTCAATCCTGCGCGCGCCCTGTTCGAGATCTCCCGCTCTCTTTCGTTCGCGACGCGGATCACCCGGCTGTAGGTCTCGACAGCGCGACCGTAGTCGCGAAGATGCCGGTGATATAGCTCGCCCTTGAGCAGCTTCGCCTCGCTGTTCCCCGGCTCGATTTCGAGAATCTTGTCGAGGAAGATCAGCGCGGAGTCGAACTTGCCTTCGTCGAGGGCGATCCGGTACCGAAGCTTGTAGAGCGCAACCAGATCCTGCCGGGAAGGCTGAATGAAGGCACCAGGCAACACACCTCGGAGAGCGGACACCAGCTTGCCGCCGATGCTTCCGGTTCGTTTCGCGTCAACGCGCATCCCCCACCCCTCCCACAACGCTCACGGTGATATGAATGATGATAGAGACTCGCGCGAAAATGGTCAAGATCTTTACCACCTCGCCGCGACGCGTCTCGCACTGCTACCATTGCCTGCGATGAAGCGCGCCGTCTATCCCGGATCGTTCGACCCGCCCACCAACGGCCATCTCGACATCATTCGACGGGGCGCCCGGCTCTTCGACGGGCTCGTCGTCGCCGTACTCGAGAACGAAGGGAAGGCTCCCCTGTTCACCGTCGCTGAACGAGTGGAGCTCCTCCGCGACGTGACCTCCGATATCCCCGGCGTCGAGATCCAGTCCTTCTCCGGACTTCTCGTCAACTTCCTCGCGCGCGCCGAAGCCTCGGTGGTGATCCGCGGAATCCGGGCGATCTCGGACTACGAGTACGAGCTCCAGATGGCGCTGATGAACCGCGAGCTGGCGCCGGAGGCGGAGACCATCTTCATGCTGCCGGCCGTCGAATACACGTTCGTCTCATCCCGCCTCGTGAAAGAGGTCTGCCGGCTTGGAGGCGATGTGTCGAATCTCGTCCCGCCCTCGGTGCTGGAACGCCTGCGGGCGCGCCTTCAGGCCGGCTCGTGAGCCCGACCAGCGGGGTCGAGCGCGTCGCGCGCGGCCTCACCGAGGAAGGTGCACGCAAGAACCGTGGCAAACACCGCCAGCCCCGGGAAGAGCGCGATCCACCAGGCGCGCTGAATGTAGTCGTCGGCTGACGCGAGGATGCTCCCCCATGACGCCTGCGGGGGCTGCACCCCGAGCCCAAGGAATGAAAGCGCGGACTCGGCGGCGATCGCGGAGGCGACTCCGAACGCTGCCGCTGCCACCGCAGGTCCCACCGCGGCGGGAAGCAGGTGGCGGAAGAGAATGCGCGAGCGCGAGGCTCCCGCCGCGCGCGCGGCGACCGCAAGATCGCTGGAGCGCAGTCGGCGAATCTCACCGCGAACAACCTTCGCGTCACTGGTCCACGAAACCGCGACGAGCGTTGCGACTACCGAGCCGAAGGACGGCTCGAAGAGTGCCGCGACTCCCAGGGCGAGGAAGAAGAAAGGAAAGCTCAACGCAAGCTCGATCGCGCGGGAGACCGCCCAGTCGAGCGGCCCGCCTGCATAGCCCGCCATGGCGCCGAGGAGCGCGCCGACCCCGAGCGCGAGTATTGCAACCGAGATCCCGACAGCGAATGAGACACGGGCACCGTGCAGCGTCCGCGCGAAGAGATCACGTCCCAGCTCGTCAGTGCCGAACCAGTGCGACGACGACGGAGGGAGCAGCCGTGACGTCAGGTCGACTCGGTCGGGCGAATACGGTACGAGAGGAGAGCTCTCCGACGCGAGGACAGGTGCGAGAAGGGCCGCGAGCAGCATCAACACGATGAAGGAAGCCGCGAGCAGAGTCCGCCGGCCAGAGGCGAGAAGGAAGCGCTTCATCCTTCCTCCCCCGTTCGCAGTCGTGGATCGATCGCCAGTTGCACCACGTCGGCAAGCGCTGCCGCCGCGAGCGAGAGCACCGCGGTGAGCAGCGTCAGCGCCATGACCACCGGGTAGTCCCGCGCGACGACCGACTCGACGAAAAGGTTGCCGATCCCTTCCCAGCGGAAGATCCGTTCGACGACGACGCATGCCGAGAGCATCACCGGCACGGCGACCGAGAGCATCGAAACGAGAGGTGAAATCGTATTTCGAAGCCCATGTCGGCGAATCGCAGCCCATTCGCTGAGCCCTTTCGCGCGCGCCGTCCGCATGTAGTCGCGTCCGCTCGAATCGAGCATGGACGCCCGCACGAAGCGGCTGAGAAACGCCACCTGTCCCGCTGCGAGCGTCGCAACGGGAAGCACCATGTGGCGCGCGAGCTCGAGGATTCGTCGGGCGCCCGGGGTCATGTCTTCGGACGGCATGCCGAAAAGCGGGAGCACGCTGAAGCGAACTGCGAACAGCTGCAGCAACAGGAGCGCGAGCCAGAACGTCGGAATCGAATAGATGGCGGTGGCCGCAATTCCGCTCGCCACGTCGCTCCGTCCGCCGGCAAATCGAGCGTTCACCATTCCGAGAGGAAGTCCGATCGCGATCGCGATCAGCAGCGAAGAGGCCACGAGCAGAAGCGTTCCCGGAAGCTTCTCGGCCACCAGCCCTGCGACGGGTCGCCTCATCGTGAACGAGTCACCGAAATCCAACCGGACCGCGGAGCCGAGCCAGGCGATGTACTGCACGACGACAGGCTCGTCGAGACGCATCTCCGCGCGCATCGCCGCGAGCACCTCAGGAGATACGCCCCGAGCGCCGACGCCGCCCACGTGAAGCAGCACTGGATCGCCGGGCGCGGCGCGAATCAGCACGAAGACGACGAACGAAATGCCGACGAGGGAGATCGCCGCGTGAACGAGCCTCCGGAGCACGGCGCTCGCCATCGCCGGATCAGGTCCCCTTCCCTGTCTTCACCGGTGCAGCGGCTGGATCCTTTTTCGAGGAGACCCACCACCCGCGTGCACCCGGCAGCCAGTGGAACAAGCCGAGACCAGGCGCGACCTGAACATTCTGAACATGTCGGCTGACCGCCCATCTCCTCGACGGCTGCACGAGCCAGGTGTAAGGCTGATCGGCAGCGAGAATCTCGTGAACGCGCATGTACATCTCCCGGCGCTTGACCGGATCGCGCTCCTCTCGTCCCTTCTCCAGGAGCTGGTCAACCTCGGGGTTGCTGTAGAAGACCCAGTTCTGCCCCTCGGGCGTGAACTGCGAGGAGTGGAAGTTGGCATAGAGGTCGGGATCGAGGTCGACCGAATAGCCAAGGAACACCGCTTCGTAGCGACCCGAAATCACGCGTTCGATCATCGACCCGCCGTCGAGTTTCCGGACCACCAGGTCGACGCCGACATCGCGAAGCGCCTGCTGGTAGATCTGTCCCTGCTGGACAGAGGCATTGTCCTCGGCGGCGACGAGCAACTCGATGCGCAGCTTCTTCTTGCCCTTCGAGCGGATTCCGTCGTCGTCGCTCAAGGTCCAACCCTTCGCCTCGAGAATCCGCCGGGCCTCGGCCGGATCGAACGGAATCGCCCTAACCGCCGGGTTGAAAGCCCACTGCTCCACGGTGAAGGGGCCGCTCATCACCCGGGCACCGCCGGCGTACATGTGCTGAACCACCGCACCGCGGTCGATCGCCATCGTAAACGCGCGGCGAATCCCGGGGTCCGTCAGCGGCTCCACCCGGTTGTTCCAGGCGATGAAGTTGAAGGTGAGCTCGTAGAACTGGTGAAAGATCACCGTGTCGCGGAGCTCCGGGTCGCCGGAGTGCATCGTGAACTGCTCGGTCGAGATCCGCATCTCGTCGATCTCGCCGCGGCTCAGTGCGCTCCATGCGATCGTCTCGTTCGGAATCACCTTGAACAGGACCGAGCGGATTGGAGGCTTCGTTCCTTTGTAGTCGTCACGTCGCTCGAGCAGAATTTCTGCGCCCGGGGTGCGGCGGACGAGCCGATAGGGCCCATTGCCGACGACCTTGTCGTTGAAGTCCTTCTGAAAATCTCCCTTGCCGTAGACATGCTCGGCGATCACCGGGAAGCTGAACGCGTAGATCTGTCCCGCGGAGCGACTCGCAGTGAAGCCGACTTCGACGGTCGCCGGGTCGCCGACCCGGCTCTTCTCGAAA
>JBPPMG010000453.1:0-8915 GCA_051305935.1 Thermoanaerobaculia bacterium | reverse complement strand
TCGCAACCTCGGTCGGCCGGTCGTGCTCGCCAGCCATCGCGGTCCACACTCCGTCGAGGCGGTCGACGAGCTGGGCGACGATCGCCGCCTGGAAGCCGCGACAGAAATCGGCGAGCGCGTCGCTCGCTCCCGACGCCGCAGTGCCCTCGAGCCCCTCGGCGCGCGCGAGTCGGATGGCGCTCGCCTTGAGGCCGGAGAACGAGAAGTCGAACGAGCCGTCCTTGAACTTCGCGACGGGGAACGTGAATCGCGACGTCTTCGCCTCACGCGCGGCCTTCTCCACGTGCGGCCCTCCCGGGTAGGGGAAGCCGACGAACTTCGCGACCTTGTCGAAGACCTCGCCAGCGGCATCGTCGCGCGTGCGATTCATCATCGCGACGGGTGACTCGGTCCCCGGACGCACATCGTAAATCGACGAGTGGCCTCCCGAGACGACGAGCGCGAGATAGCGAGCCGGCATCGGCGTCGCGCTGCCTTCGCGATTGAGGTACGGCGAGACGATGTGGCCTTCGAGGTGATTCACCGCGTAGAGCGGAAGTTTCCTGCCCCAGGCGAGCGCCTGCGCCGCGGCGACGCCGACGAGCAGCGCTCCGATCAGTCCCGGTCCCGCGGTCACGGCGACCGCCGACACGTCGTCGAGCGAGACGCCGGCATCCGCCGTGGCTTTCTGAACGAGCGGCATCAGGTGCTTGAGGTGCTCGCGCGAGGCGATCTCCGGAACGACGCCGCCGAAGGGCCGGTGCCGTTCGATCTGCGAGGCGATGAGGTTGGCGCCGACGCCGCCGTCGCGATCGAGCAGCGACACCGAGGTCTCGTCGCACGAGGTCTCGATGCCGAGCACCAGCCCGGAATGGAATGAAGACGCGCCCCGCGTGCTTGTCACAGCCGGTTACCCTCTGCGACGGGCTCCGCGCCGCGGCGACATCCCACGACGCTGCTTTTCACCGGACTATAATTCGCCTTTTCGACCATCATGGACACTACGAAACCCGAGCTCTCGACACGATACTCCCCTGCCGAATTCGAACAGCGTTGGTACGCCGCCTGGGAAGCCGCCGGCTACTTCACGCCCGACGCGAAGAGCGACAAGCCGAAGTTTTCGATCGTCATTCCGCCGCCGAACGTCACGGGCCGCCTCCACATCGGCCACGCGCTCGTCAACACGCTGATCGACATCGTCACGCGCTGGAAGCGGATGTCGGGCTTCGAAGCGCTCTTCCTTCCCGGCACTGACCACGCGGGCATCGCGACGCAGATGGTGGTCGAGCGCGAGCTCGCGAAGACGGGAGTCAGCCGCCACGACCTCGGCCGCGAAGCGTTCGTCGAGAAGGTCTGGCAGTGGAAGCACGATCACGGGAACCAGATCAAGGACCAGCTCATGCGGCTCGGCTGCTCGTGCGACTGGACGAGAGAACGATTCACGCTCGACGAAGGGCTCTCGCACGCCGTGCGCACGGTCTTCGTCAAGCTCTACGAAGACGGGCTGATCTATCGCGACCTCGCGATGGTGAACTGGTGCCCGCGCTGCCACACCGCGATCTCCGACCTCGAGGTCGAGTTCGAGGAGCGCGACAGCCGGATCTGGTCGATCGACTACCCGCTCGCCGACGGAAGCGCGACGCTCACCGTCGCGACCACGCGCCCCGAAACGATGCTCGGCGATACCGCCGTCGCGGTGCATCCCGACGACGAGCGCTACAAACATCTCATCGGCAAGATGGTGAAGCTCCCGCTCACAGGACGCGAGATCCCGGTGATCGGCGACGCCATCCTGGTCGACCCGACGTTCGGGACCGGCGTCGTGAAGGTCACGCCCGCGCACGACAAGAACGACTACGAGACGGGACAGCGTCACGAGCTCGCGAGCATCCAGGTGATCAACGAGCTCGGGAACATGACGCCCGCCGCGGGCGACGCATACTTGGGACTCACCCGCGAGGAGGCGCGCAAGAAGGTCGCCGCCGACCTCGAGGCAATCGGCCTGCTGCGCGAAGCGAAGCCTTACAAGAACTCGGTCGCCTTCTGCGCCCGGTGCCGAACGATCGTCGAGCCGATGGTGTCGCGCCAGTGGTTCGTGAAAATCGAGCCGCTCGCGAAACCGGCGATCGAGGCCGTCCGCGACGGACGCATCACGATCACCCCCGCGACGTGGGACTCCACCTACTTCAACTGGATGGAGAACATTCACGACTGGTGCATCTCGCGTCAGCTCTGGTGGGGGCACCGCATCCCGGCCTTCACCTGCGGCGGTTGCGCGCACGTGATGGTCGCGGTCGAGGATCCGACCTCCTGCGCGAAGTGCGGCTCGAAGGAGATCACGCAGGAGACCGACGTTCTCGACACCTGGTTCTCCTCGGCGCTCTGGCCCTTCTCGACGATGGGATGGCCCGACCAGACCGACGATCTCCGCGCCTTCTATCCGACGACGACGATGATCACGGGCTTCGACATCCTCTTCTTCTGGGTGGCGAGGATGATCATGGTGGGGCTCCGTTTCACGGGCGAGATCCCCTTCTCGCAGGTCTTCCTCAACGGCCTCGTGCGCGACGAGCACGGGCAGAAGATGTCGAAGACGAAGGGGAACGTGATCGATCCGCTCGAGGTGGCCGACGAGTTCGGCGCCGACGCGGTGCGCTTCACGCTCGCGATCAGCTCGTCGGGCCGCGACATCCCGCTGGCGAAGAGCCGCATGCAGGGCTACGCGGCGTTTGCGACGAAGATCTGGAACGCGGCGCGCTTCGCGATGATGAACGTGGAGTCGACGCTCGCGGAATCGCACGCGTCGATCGACCACGCGAAGCTCGGCGTCGTGGAGCGCTGGATTCTCTCGCGCTGCAACGCCACGGCGCGCGACGTGAACCGCTCGCTCGAGGCGTTCCGCTTCGACGAGGCGGCGAACGCGATCTACCAGTTTTTCTGGAAGGAGCTCTGCGACTGGTACATCGAGATGTCGAAGCCGGTGCTCTTCGGCCGCGAAGGAACGCCCGAAGAGCAGCATCGCGCGAAAGCGGTACTTCTCACGGTGCTCGACCGCGCCCTTCGCCTCCTCCACCCGTTCATGCCGTTCATCACCGAGGAGATCTGGCAGAAGCTCGGCCCGGCGGAGGGGTCGATCATGATCGCCGCGTATCCGCAGTTCGACGAGGCCCTCGAAGACACCGAGGCGGAGCGCGTCGTCGAGATCGTGCAGGGGATCATCACGACGGTGCGCAATCTCCGCGCAGGCCGCCACATCCCGGGCAAGGACCGGCTCCGCCTCCATGTGAAGGCGGATGGCGCGGACCGCGCGACGCTCGAAGCAACGTCGTACCTGCTCCGCGACCTCGGAAAGCTTTCGGAAGTCCGATTCGACGGCACGGCGCCGGAGTCGGCGCATCGCGACGTCGTCGGCGGCATCGAGTTCGCGCTCGAGCTTCCGCAGGTCGAAGTCTCGGCCGAAGCGATCGCGAAGGTGCAGAAGGAAATCGAAGCGCTCGAGAAGGAGCTTGCGGGAGCCGAGGGGCGGCTGGCGAGCCCGCAGTTCGTCGAGAAGGCGCCGCCGCAGATCATCGCGGGAGCGAAAGCGCGGCGCCAGGAGATCATCGACCGGCTCGCGACGCTGCGCCAGAACATCGCGCCCGCGGGAAAGGCCGAGTGATGGAATCGATCGACGTCCGGGAGCTGGCCGCGCGCCTAACGACGATCGAATCGGTCGCGCACATGCCGTGCGCTACGTCGACGAATACGCTCGCACGCCGCATCGTCGCCGAATGCGCGGAGAACGACATCCGGATGCCCGAGGCGATTCTCGTCGCCGACGAGCAGCGCGAAGGGCGCGGGCGCGGCGAACGCACCTGGCACTCGCCCGCCGGCAAGGGCATCTACGCGACCGCGCTCCACGCGCTTCCCACCGCCGAGATGAGCGTCCTGCCGCTGCGCGTCGCCTGCATGGTGGCAACGTTCCTGCGCGAGACCTACGCCGTCGACGCGCGGATCAAGTGGCCTAACGACATCCTCGTCGACGGGAAGAAGATCGCCGGCATCCTGATCGAGGCGCGAGGCCAGGAGACTGGCTCGTTCGCGCTGATCGGGGTCGGCATCAACGTCTTCCCGAGCGGCGGCGCGCCGGAGAACGCGATCTCGATCTCCCAGGCCTCGAGGCGCGACGCGATCGACCTGCGCTCGGCGACGATCGCGTTCATCGAGACGGTCGACCGCGAGCTTGGCCGCCATCCGTCGGTCGCCGAGATCGTGGAGCGCTGGCGCGAACTGACGGCGCACCGTGCCGGCGATCGCGTCAGCTGCCACATCGGCCCGAGAGTGATCGAGGGCGTGTGGCAGGGAATCGACGACGAAGGCCGCGCGCTCATCCGCAGCGGCGAAGAGACGATCCTCGTCGCCGCCGGCGACATCATTCCGGTGGCGTGATCGTTCCACTCGGCCGCCTTCGATTCAGAAACCGTCGCCGCCCGTACGTCTTGTCGCCCTGAGCGCAGCGAAGGACCTCTCAGGCTTCTACTCACTCGCAACAAGGCAGGATCCCGGGGCTGAAGACTTTCCCTGTAGAACCCTGCGAGGCCCTTCGCTTCGCTCAGGGCGACAAGCCGCACGGGCGGCGCACTTCGTCATCCGGGTTCTGGATCCAGCAGGAAGCCACCCACCCCTCCCTGCGATAGAATCCAAACCTCGCCATGGACACTCTGCTGGTCATCGACGTCGGCAACTCGAACATCGTTCTCGGTGTGTACGAGGACGACCGGCTGCTCAATTCGTGGCGCCTCGCCACCTCGCGCGACCGCACCGCCGACGAATACGGGATCCTCGCGACGCAGCTGCTCGGCGAGGAGCTTCGGAGCAGCGTTCGCGGCGCGATCGTCTCCTCCGTCGTCCCGCCACTGCACTACACGATTCGCACCATGGTGCAGAGCTGCTTCGGTATCGACCCGGTCTTCGTCGAAGCCGGCATCAAGACCGGCCTCTCGATCAAGACCGAGAACCCGCTAGAAGTCGGAGCCGATCGGATCGTCAACGCCGTCGCCGCGCACCAGCTCTATGGCGGAACGATGATCGTGGTCGACTTCGGCACCGCGACGACCTTCGATCTGGTGACGGCGAAGGCCGAGTACCGGGGAGGCGTGATCGCGCCGGGGCTCTCGATCTCGGCCGAGGCGCTCTTCATGCGCGCGGCGCGGCTGCCACGCGTGGAGATCCGCCGGCCCGCGCATCTCGTCGGCACGAACACCGTCGCGAGTATGCAGTCGGGACTCTTCTGGGGCTACATCGGGCTCGTCGAAGGGATCATCCAGAGGATCCGCGGGGAGGAGCCCGCGGTGGAGCGCGTCGTCGCCACGGGAAGCTTCGCTCCGCTCATCCATGCGGAAACGAAGTCGATCGACGTGGTCGATCTCGAGCTCACGCTGACGGGGCTGAAGATCATCTACGAACGCAACGCGAAGGGCCGGGGCCGGCGCGGCTGATGCGGCTCGCGCTCACGCTCGCCGGCCTTATCGTCGCAGCGCCGCTGTTGGCTGGCGGCTCGAGCACGACGAAGAACGCGGCCGTCTCCACGAGCTCGCGCTTCGCGACCGCTGCCGCGCTCGCGGTGTTGCGCGACGGGGGCAACGCCGCCGATGCCGCAATCGCCGCCGCGTTCACGCTGGCAGTCGCGCGACCCGATGCCGCCGGCTTGGGGGGCGGAGGCTTCCTCGTCTACTACGAGGGCGAGAGCAATGCGAAGTGGATGGTCGATTTCCGTGAGGCAGCGCCGGCGAAGCTGCCCGAGTTGCCGAAGGAAGGGGCGCTCACCGGGGTCAACGCGTCGGCGACTCCCGGATTCGTTCCGGGGCTCGCGTTGGTGCACAGGCGGTTCGGATCGAGGCCGTGGAAGGAGCTCGTGCTACCCGCCTCGCGCGCGGCCGAGGCGGGATTCCCCGTCGACGACGCGCTCGCGAGATCGATCGCGGACGCGCACGCGCGGAACCACTTCGACCCGCAGGCCGCAGCGATCTTCGCTCCGGGGGGCAAGACCCCGGTCACGGGCGAGCTCTTCGTGCAGAAGCAGCTCGGCGCGTCGCTCGCGAAGATAGCGAAAGGCGCGGACGTCCTCCGGGACGGGGCGATCGCCATTCGCATCTCGAACGCAAGCTCGAAGGCGGCGGGCGCCCTCGCGCTGCGAGACTTCCGGGAGTACGCCGCCGAGATCCGCGCGCCACTGAGCGTGCAGGTCGGCGCCTACACTCTCGTCACCGCGCCGCCGCCTTCGACCGGGGGGGTGACGCTCGCCTCGACCCTGGCGATCATGAGCGGGCTCGACGCCGGGAACGGCGGCGCGGAGAGCGCGCGCTTCGTCCATCTCGTGACGGAAGCGGGCCGCCGCGCGATGTTCGACGCGCGACGCCACGTGGGCGATCCCGCCTACTCGCGGGTCTCGTTCGATCAGATCCTGTCGTCCGCCAGGCTCCGCTTCTGGCGCGAGTCGATCGATCCCGCGCGCGCGACGCCCAGCCGCAACCTCCCTTCCTCCGGCGCGCAGCACACGTCGCACATCGCCGTCGTCGACGCGAAGGGCAACGCGGCGTCGATGACGATCTCGCTGAGCGGCGACTTCGGGTCGGGTTGGGTCGCGGGGGACACCGGCATCCTGCTGAACGGCGCGATGAACGACTTTCGCGCGAAGGTGGACCCGGTCGAGGGCGAAGCGACCCCTCCCCTCCCGCCTAACGCAGCGGAGCCAAAGAAGCGCCCGACGTCGCCTTCCACCCCCTGCATTCTCTTCTACGACAGCGAGCCGCGGCTGGTCATCGGAGCCGCGGGCGGCGACGCGATTCCTCACGTCCTGCTCGCCGTGATGCTGCGCTACGCCACGCTCAACCAGACTCTCGCCGACGCGATTGCCGCGCCGAGAATCTTTCAGACCGACGGAACCGACCAGCTCGCGTGCGAGAAGGGCCGCTGGCCCGACGAGACGCTCGGGCAGCTTCGCGCGCTCGGCCACGGGGTCGAATTCCGCGACTCGATCGGCGAAGTCAACGCTATCCTGATCGGCAAATCAGAGATCGTCGCGGTGGCCGATCCGCGCGGACAAGGAGCCACAGGTGGGAATTGACGCACAGCTTCAGATGAAGATCGACGCCGCGGCAGAGGCGCTCAAGGAAGTCCGCTCCGGCATGACGCTCGGGCTCGGGACCGGCTCGACGGCGCGGGAATTCGTCCGGCTGCTCGGCGAGAAGATCGCAGCGGGCGAGCTCGCCTCGATCCGCGCGCTCTGCACCTCGATCGAGACCGAGCGGCAGGCGGCCGCATGCGGGGTCGAGATCCTCGAGCCGAAGCACCTGCCGAAGATCGCGCTCGCGGTCGACGGCGCGGACGAGATCGACCCGCTGCTCCGCCTGGTCAAGGGGCTCGGCGGCGCGCTGCTCCGCGAGAAGATCGTCGAACAGGCGGCGGAACGCTTCGTCGTCATCGCCGACGAGACGAAGCTCGTCGACCGGCTCGGCCGCGGCGTCCTTCCCGTCGAGGTCACGCGCTTCGCCGCGCCACTCCTCGCCGAGCGGTTCAACATGCTCGGTATCGAGCCGCAGCTTCGCGAGAAGGACGGTGAGGTTTTCATCACCGACGAGCAGCACCTCATCCTCGACGTGAAGGTGCCTCCCGCCCGCGACATCGCCGATCTGGTCGACGAGATCCGCCGCTACGCCGGGGTCGTCGACACCGGATTCTTCCCGTTCGAGGCGACCGAGGCGATCGTCGCGACGCCCCAAGGGCCGCGGCGGATGAAGCGAGGCGACGCGAACCGGTCGGGGTTCCGGCATCCAGGCGTGTCGTGAGGCAGGCCAGAGGTCAATGGCCATAGGCCATAGGTCAAAGCAGGCAGGAAGCGATGTGGAGTGCGAAAGCGCAGCTTTCGCGGCTGAAGCGGAGCTTCGGCGCCTCGTCGTACCGCAGAAGTCGCGAAAGCTCCGCTTTCGCACTCCACATGGTTCCGGGCCAATACCAGCGCGGCTTTGCTGCTACAATGCGCCTCCAATTCTCACTCAAAGGTGACCCATGAAAATCGAGCGGATTCTTCCAGCCGTCATTGCAGTTTCGTCCATCCTTCTTTTCGGCTGCCCGCCGAAGGAAACGACCGGCGCCGGAGACGGCGCCGAAGAGATCGCCATCGGCCATCTCGCGTCGATGACGGGCGGACAGGCGACGTTCGGCCAGCAGACCGACCAGGGGATCAAGCTCGCCCTCGAGGAGATCAACGCGAAGGGTGGAGTCAAGGGGCGGAAGATCCGCGTCATCACCGAGGACACGCAGTCGAAGCAGGAAGAGGCCGCGAACGCGGCGAGCAAGCTGATCTCGCGTGACAACGTCACCGCGATTCTCGGCGAGATCGCGTCGTCGAACTCGCTCGCCGCGGGACCGATCGCGCAGATCGCAAAGATTCCGATGATCTCGCCGGGCTCGACCAATCCGGCGGTCACCGAGAAGGGCGACTACATCTTCCGAATCTGCTTCATCGACCCCTACCAGGGCGAGGCCCTCGCGAACTACGTTGCGAACACGATGAAGCTCAAGCGCGCCGCGATCCTCCGCGACGTCCGCAGCGACTATTCGATGGGGCTCTCGGACTACTTCAAGAACACGTTCGAGAAACTCGGCGGGAAGATCGTCGTCGACTCGAGCTATTCGCAGGGCGACAGCGACTTCAAGTCGCAGCTCACCACGATCAAGGGCGCGAAGCCCGAGGTGATCTTCGTCCCCGGCTACTACACCGAGATCGGGCAGATCGCCGTGCAGGCGCGCGACCTTGGCATCACGGTGCCGATGGTCGGAGGCGACGGGTGGGAATCGCCGAAACTGATCGAGATCGGCGGCAAGTCGCTCGAGGGTTCCTTCTACTCGAACCACTACCACGTCGACGACCCGTCCCCCGCGGTGCGTGACTTCGT
>JBPPMG010000436.1:0-2759 GCA_051305935.1 Thermoanaerobaculia bacterium | reverse complement strand
GGCCTCGTCGCCTACGCGAACATCCCGGCGTTCATCGTCACGCTCGGCGGCCTTCTCACCTGGCGCGGCGTCATCCTCTATCTGAGCAAAGGGGAGACGATTCCAGTGCGCCTACCGGTGTTCCGCTCGCTCGGCGTCTCGCTTCTCGCGCCGGCGGGGGGGATCGCTCTCGCGGCGATCGGGATCGTCGCCGTGGCGTTCTTCACCATCCGGCGCAACCGCTCGAGGAAGCGCCACGCGCTTTCGGTCCCTGGACCGGTCATGACGACGGCCAACATTCTCGTTCCGGCGGCATTCATCATCCTGTTCGTCTACCTGATGAACTCGCAGGGAGGGGTGCCGGTCCCCGTGATCGTGCTCCTCGCGGTCGCAGGCGTCGGCGCGTTCCTCACGAAGAACACGACCTTCGGCCGCTACCTCTACGCCATCGGCAGCAACCCCGACGCTGCGCGCCTGTCGGGGATCAACTCGCGCCTCCACATCATGGGGACGTTCGCGATTCTCGGCGCGCTCGTCGGCGTCGCATCGCTCCTGCACACCGGACGCGTCGGCAGCGCCTCGCCCGATGCGGGCGGCCTGATGGAGCTCGACGCGATCGCGGCCTGCGTCATCGGCGGAACGAGCCTCATGGGAGGGCGGGGAAAAGTCTCCGGCGCGCTCCTCGGCGCCCTCATCATGGCGAGCCTCGACAACGGGATGTCGCTCCTGAGCGTCGAGAACGCGACCCAATACATCATCAAGGGCGCGGTCCTCGTCGCCGCCGTCGGATTCGACATGGCGGGACGGAAGAGGAGCTAAGGCAGAAGAAGAGACAAGCCAGAAGTCAGAAGTCAGAAGGCAGAAGTAAAGGCGAAGGCAGAAGGCAGAAGGCAGAAGTAAAGTCAGAGTCAGAAGCAAACCCCGTCATCCTGAGGGAGCGCCTCGAACGTGGTGACAGTCCGCGAGACCGGTGAGCGCGACCGAAGGATCTCAAAATGCGACGATCACGTTGGCCAGTGCTGGGGAAGCGGGCAGGTGGCAGGATCCTGCCATTTTGAGTTCCTTCGTCGGCGCTTCGGTTTCCGGATGAGCAAGTTCGTTCTGCGCGCGCCTCCTCAGGATGACGTAGCCGGCATCTGCCTTTTCTTTTGGCTTCTGGCTTCTGGCTTCTGGTTTCTGGCTTGTCCTCTGTTCTGGCTTCTGGCTTGTCTTTGCTGCAGACTGTTTCCCCTATGCATTTTCGAAACGTTCTCCTCCTGACTTTCGTCCTCGCTCTCCTCGGTTGCGGCAGTCCCGCGGAGCGTCCCACGACGCAGGCGCGAGTGGCGATGAGGGTCGCTCCGCTCGAAGGTCCCGCGGGTGACGGTGCGGCGCAGCCGTTTCTGGCGAGCGGGCGCGACGGCTCGCTTCTGCTGAGCTGGATCGAGCCGGGGGAGGAAGAGGGCAGCTCCGCGGTTCGCGTCGCGCGGATGGGCGCGGACGGCGCGTGGAGCCAGCCTTCGACGGTGGTGAGCCGCAACGACCTCTTCGTCAATTGGGCGGACTTCCCTTCAGTCGTCGAGTCGGTCGACGGGACGCTGTTCGTGCACGGGCTGCAGAAGAGCGGCGAGGGACCCTATGCGTATCACGTCATGATCGCCCGATCGAGAGACGACGGGCGGACCTGGAGCGAGCCGGCGAGGCTGCACGACGACACCAGCAACACCGAGCACGGCTTCGTCTCGCTCGAGGCGCATCCCTCGCAGCCGGGCATCGCGGCGGTCTGGCTGGACGGCCGGAACATGAGCGAGGGAGGCGATCACGACGATGGCCACGGCGACATGACGATGCGTTTCGCGATGGTGCGCTCGGATGGCGCGATCACCGGGAACGTCGAGCTCGACGACCGCACCTGCGAGTGCTGCACGACCGGAATGGCGTGGAGCGGCACCGGGCCGATCGTCGCCTACCGCGACCGCTCGGCCGACGAGATTCGCGACATCTCGATCGTGAGACAAACCGGCGAAGGGTGGAGCGCGCCGCGAACCGCGCACGACGATGGCTGGAAGATCCCCGGATGCCCGGTGAACGGTCCGCAGATCGCTGTACGCGACGGGGTGATCGCGCTCGCCTGGTTCACGGGCGCCGAGGGCGAGGCGAAGGTGCTGGCCGCCTTCTCGAAGGATGAAGGGGCGACGTTTTCGGCGCCGGTAAGACTCGACTCGGGCGCGGCGGCGGGGCGCGTCGACCTCGTCCTGCTGAGCGACGGCACCGCCGTGGTGAGCTGGCTCGACGGCTCGGGCGACGACGCCGCGGTCGTCGCGCGCGAGATCCGCCCGAGCGGCGAGATGGCGGAGGTCGTCCGGATCGCGGAGACAACCGGCATCCGCGGCTCTGGTTTTCCGCGCATGGCTCTCGCAGGGGATGAGATCTACATCGCGTGGACGGAGGTCTCGCCGGGGGCGCGCGTCCGACTCGCGAAACTCATTCGCGCCGCGGCCTGAAGCCGCAAGACCAGGAGGTCCTGATGCCAAGCTCCGGGAAACCGGGAACCCTTCCCACCGCAGAGATGCTGGTGAACGTGCCGCGTCTCGTCACCGCGTACTACGCCGAACGGCCCGATCCGTCGGTCCGGGAGCAGCGGGTGGCGTTCGGAACGTCCGGCCACCGCGGCTCTTCGCTCCGCCTCGCCTTCAATGAGCTCCACATCCTCGCGACGACCCAGGCGATCTGCGACTACCGCCGCGAGGAGAAGATCGACGGCCCGCTCTTCCTCGGCATCGACACCCACGCGCTCTCCG
>JBPPMG010000431.1:0-4502 GCA_051305935.1 Thermoanaerobaculia bacterium | reverse complement strand
GCAACGACCACCGACAACTCGCCCCACCGGGACCCGCCCCCTCCCCGCGACCCACGCGGGTGCAACCCGTCGGCCTTCCGCCCCGAAACCCGGCCTTTTCTCGGACCGCCGCGTCATCGCCGGCGGCGGAGCCGCCGTGCTGCTCATCCTCGTCTGGCTCTTCTGGCCTTCGCCTTACTCGAAGGTCAAAAACCTCGCGTCGAACGGCTCCGCGGTCATCGCCTTCGGCGACTCGCTCACCGCAGGCTACGGCGTCTCGAGCGGCGAGGACTACCCGTCGAAACTCTCGGCTCGCAGCGGCGTCGCGATCCTCAACGCGGGCGTCAGTGGCGACACGACCGAGGCAGCGCTCGCGCGGATCGACGACGATGTGCTGTCGAAGGGCCCGCGTATCGTCATCGTCGGGCTCGGCGGCAACGACTTTCTCCGTGGCGTTCCGATCGCAGCGACCGAGGCGAACCTCCGCACGATCGCGCAGAAGATCCAGAGCGCCGGCGGGATGGTGGTCCTTCTCGGATTCACCTTTCCGAGCCTTTCCGCGAACTACGGGAAGATGTACGAGCGCGTGGCGGAGGAGGAAGGTTGCCTTCACATCCCCGAGTTGCTCGAAGGGATCATGTCGAACCCGTCGCTCAAGAGCGACGAGATACACCCGAACGCGCCCGGCTACGCACTGATGGCGGAACGCGTCGAGGGGCCGTTGAGAGAACTGATCTCCAGGGCGAACGGGGCGAGATAGCGGATCGGGCACCGATACGGTGCCCGAACTTCGTTGTCTCCTCTGGCTGCGCGGGCATCACGCCTCCCGATTCTCCAACCGCCACGACGTCTCCCGTCTCGACATGAACTCTGTCGAGGCTCGTTCTCATGACTTCTGTCATAGGACGCGCGCTCCAACCGATGCATTGTGTCCGAGCGTCGCAGCCGAAACGCTGAGAACGCTACCGATCGGAACGGACACAACACCGACCGGCACGGGCGCCAGCAAAGACCCGCCGAAGCTCAGATCCCCCGGGGGGCATCTCCTTTTCGCCGAGTTGAGCTGCGCCTGACGACAGCCGCATGAATTCGATCTGCCGCTCCGCGAGCGAGCCTCACCCGAGCACTACCCATCGAATGCTCTGTCCGAAACGACCGGAACGCTTCACTGAGCGTCGCGCGACTGGCGCGACGCGAGGATGCGCGCTCCCGCGCGGTTCGTCGGCGGTGGCGCGCCCGAGAACTCCAGATCGCGACGCGGCGGGCCGTCCCGCCCGTCCGCAGGCAACGACGAACGACAAGAGGGGGGCAGCATGACGACAGAGTCGAACCAGAAGAAGCCGCTTTCTCCATGGTGGAGACACGCCGCGATCCTCGTGATGATTGCAGGCTTTTCCGTTCTCAGCTTCATCACGGTCCTCACGTACAACAACGCCCCGCCGATTCCGGAGAAAGTGACCGACGCGGCCGGCAACGTAATCACCACCCAGGACGAGATCGAGCGTGGACAGGAAGTCTTCTTCAAGTACGGCCTCATGGAGCACGGAAGCCTCTGGGGCCACGGCGCCTATCTCGGCCCCGACTACAGCGCCGAGTACCTCCACCGGCTTGCGGAGATCAACCAGGACACGATCGCGATCACGGAGTACGGCAAACCGCTCTCCGGCCTTACGACGCACGAAAAGAGCGCCGTGCTCGCGGCATCTGCCGCGGCCCTCAAAGAGAACCGCTACGACGCTTCGACGAAGACACTCGTCTTCACTGCCGGCGAGATCGAGTCGCTGAAGATTCAGACTGCCGAGTGGAACACCTACTTCACGAAGAAGGACGCCGCGCCGGGCCTTCCCGAGAACTACATCAAGAACCCCGAAGAGACCCGCGTGCTCGCGCATTACTTCGCGTGGGCCGCGTGGGCGAGCGTCGCGAACCGTCCGGGCAAGGACTATTCGTACACGAACAACTGGCCGTACGAGCCTCTCGTCGCCAACACCCCTTCGACCGAGATCTACATCTGGAGCGCGCTGAGCCTCATCACGCTTCTCGGCGGCCTGGGTCTCATCCTCTTCATCTTCGGGAAGTTCGACTTCCTCGGCTGGAAGGGTGACAAGGGCGCATCCCACGACCACCAGACGCCGCCGCAGACACTGAGCCTCACGCCAAGCCAGTGGGCCACCGCCTGGTTCTTCGCGATCGTGTCGCTACTCTTCCTGCTCCAGACTGCGCTCGGCGGAGCGCTCGCCCACTACCGCGTCGAGCCGGGCGCCTTCTACGGCATCGACATCGCACAGTGGCTCCCCTACAACCTCGCGCGCACGTGGCACCTGCAGCTCGCGATCTTCTGGATCGCCACCGCGTGGGTCGGCGGCGGTCTCTTCCTCGCCCCCTGGGTCGGCGGCAAGGAACCGAAGGGGCAGAAGACCGGCGTCTTCGTCCTCCTCGGCGCGCTCGTCTTCGTCGTGCTCGGCAGTCTCTTCGGCCAGTACCTCGGCATCAACGACAAGCTCGGCAAGCTCTGGTTCTGGCTCGGCCACCAGGGCTCCGAGTATCTCGACCTCGGGCGCTTCTGGCAGCTGCTGCTCGCCGCGGGGCTCGTCTTCTGGCTCTTCCTGATGTGGCGTGCGCTCCGGCCCGCGATCGAAAATCCCGCGAAGAAGGAGCTTTCGTCTCTCTTCCTTTACGCGGCGGCCGCAATTCCCGTCTTCTACCTTCCGGCGCTTTTCTACGGGCCGCGAACCAACTTCGCCGTCATCGACAACTGGCGCTTCTGGATCATCCACCTCTGGGTCGAAGGCTTCTTCGAGCTATTCGCCACGGTGCTGGTCGCGATCATGTTCCACCAGATGGGCATCGTGAGCTCGCGCACGGCAACGCGGCTCGTCTACCTCGACGCCATCCTCTATCTCGGCGCCGGCCTCATCGGCACGGGACACCACTGGTACTTCACCGGACAGGGAACGCTCAACATGGGCCTCGCGGCGTGCTTCTCCGCGCTCGAGGTCGTTCCGCTGACTCTGCTCACGCTCGACGCGTGGGACTTCATCCGCCTTCGAGACCAGCAGTGCGCGACCTGCGGCGAGGGTCTCGGCTGGAAGCAGAAGTGGGCGATCTACTTCCTCATGGCCGTCGGCGTCTGGAACTTCGTCGGCGCCGGAGTCTTCGGGTTCCTGATCAACCTGCCGATCGTGTCGTACTTCGAGATGGGCACGACGCTCACCGCGAACCACGGCCACGCAGCGATGTTCGGCGTCTTCGGAATGCTCGCGCTCGCCGTCGTCGTCTTCTGCATGAGGGCGATGCAGTCGGACGAGGTCTGGAAGGGAACCGAGAAGTACGTCCGCGTGGGCTTCTGGGGGCTGAACATCGGCCTCGGGCTCATGGTCGTTCTCGACCTCTTCCCCGGTGGTGTGCTCCAGCTCTGGGACGTCATCGACAATGGGTACTGGCACGCGCGCAGGCTCACGTTCCTCATGAGCGGGCTCTATCACACGCTCGAGTGGACGCGTCTCGGCGCGGACCTCGTCTTCCTCCTCGCCGGCGCCCTGCCGATCGCGATCGGGGTGGTGCGAGCATTCATGAAGCGCGACCTGAAGCCGACGGAGTAGTTGCAGCGGCAAGGATATGGAAGGGCCTCCGGCGCGAGTCGGGGGCCCTTTTTACAGGTTCGCGATTGCATGTGGCGCAGACACTCCTGTCTGCGCGCGGCGCGGAGCGCCGCAATTCAGGTAAGAACGGGGTCGCCCCGCGTTGCGGGGCGACGCGCAGGCAGGAGTGCCTGCGCCACACAGGCGCGTTCGCCTCTCGCCTGCTCATCGCCTTTCGCCTCCTCGCCTCATCGCCTCTCGCCCTTCGTCTACAATTCACTCTTCCATGAACACCCGCGTCAAGGTCTGTTGCATCGCGAGCGTCGCGGAGGCTCGCCTCGCAGTCCGGTACGGTGCGGCGGCGCTGGGGCTCGTGTCGGCGATGCCGAGCGGGCCGGGAGTGATCGACGAGGCGCTGATCGCAGAGATCGCCGCGTTCGCGCCTCCGGCTGTTGCGACGTTTCTTCTCACGAGCCTGCAGGACGCGGATGCCATCGTCGCGCAACAGCGGCGATGCGGAACGAACACCGTGCAGATCTGCGACCACCTCGTCACGGGAAGCTACGCGCAGATGCGCCGCGCGATGCCGGGCGTAAAGCTCTTGCAAGTGATCCACGTGACGGGTGAAGAGTCGATCGACGAGGCGCGCGCCGTGGCGCGTGACGTCGACGCGATCCTCCTCGACTCCGGGAACCAGAAGCTCGCGGTGAAGGAGTTAGGCGGAACCGGGCGCACTCACGACTGGGACATGTCGCGACGGATCGTCGAGAGTGTTGGAGTGCCGGTCTTCCTCGCCGGCGGCCTGCGTCGCGAGAACATTGCCGAAGCGATCCGCCAGGTGCGCCCCTTCGGCGTCGATCTTTGCTCGAGCCTTCGCACCGATGGCGCGCTCGACGAGGCGAAGGTCGCAGAGTTCGTGAAGGCCGCGCGAGAGGCGTGATG
>JBPPMG010000409.1:0-3296 GCA_051305935.1 Thermoanaerobaculia bacterium | reverse complement strand
TACGACGCGGCGCAGCCGTGGGCCGCGGCCGCGATCAAGTCGGGCGGCGGAACGTGGACGATCGCGGCCGCAGGCGCGGTGCGGACGGTGATCGATCCGGTCGGTGTCGTGACGGAGTACACGCTCGATGGTTGGGGGCGCGTGCTCGCGGTCGCCGATGTGACCGAGGCGACGCGGAAGTACGAGTTCGACGATGAGGGGAGACTTCTCGCCTCGACCGAGCCTCTCGGCGAGCGGATCGAGTACACCTACACGACGAGCGCGCCCGAGCCGCGTCACCGCGGAAACGTCGCCTCGGCAACGCGCAAGCCGCGGCCGGGATCGGAAGAGGCGGAGGCGGGCGCCGAGCGGACGACCACCTGGGACTATGACGCCCGGGGACAGGTCATCTCGGTCGCCCAGCCGGACGGATCGACGCAGACGATCGCGAGAGACGATCGCGGGAGGCCGGCCGCGGTCACCGATGCGAGCGGTGTCACGACGACTTACTTCTACGACGACCACGGTCTTCTCCGTTCGGTCGACGATCCGCGCAGCGGGAAGACGACACTCGACTACGAAGACGCCGATCCGGCGCGGCTCGGCTTCCTCGAGAGGATCGTGAACGAGGATGAGGTCACCACCCTGGTGACCGACGAGCGCGGCAACGTCACCCACGCGACCGATGCGATGGGACGCTCGGCGAGCTTCCACTACAACGCGCTCGACCAGCTCGAGCGGGAGGTTCGCGCCGACTCCGAGAGCCGGATGACCTGGGACGCAACGGGCGCCGTCGCCGAGTCGCGCATCAAGGCGGGCGTCGGCTCCGACGGAGAGCTCGTGTGGCAGGTGAGCAGCTCGCAGGTCGACGAGGTCGGCCGCCTCCTCTCCACGACGCGCGAGGGAGTGACGACGAGCTGGAGCTACGACGCGGCGGGCAACACGATCGCGACGATCGCTCCCGGCGCCCCTCCGACGACCTACGCGTACGACTCGCTCGGACGCATCTCCTCGCTCGCGATCGGCCCGCGCGTGACGACGTACGAGTACGACGCGAACGGCGCGAGCCTTTCGGTCACCGACATACTCGGCCGCACGACCCAGTTCCTCCAGGACGGGTTCGGCGTCTCGGTCGGAACGATCGACGCGAGCGGCGTCACGACGATCGATCGCCACGACGACGGAGGGCGCCCGGTCGACTCGCGCGTCATCCGGACGCTTCCGGACGGGACAAAGCTCCTTCTGCGGTGGACGGTCCGGGAGTTCGACACCGCCGGGCGCCTCGTGCTGGAGATCCGGAAGCTCTTCACCGAGCCGCTGAAGATCCCGCCGGACGGAACCGATCCCGCCGGGGCGACCGACGTAGTGACGACGACGATCTACGACGACGCAGCTCGACGAATCACGCAGCTCGATCCCCTCGGTCGCGCGACGGTCACCGAGATGGATGCGCGCGGCCGCGGGCTGCGGGTGATCGATCCGGCAGGGAACGAGTTACGGTTCGAGTACGACAAGGCGGGTAACCGGACTGCCGAAATCGTGGCTGAAGCTTTCAGCTTCAGCAGCGAGGATGCTGCAAGTCTCCCCGAAGCCCCCCGCGCCCGCCGCACCCAATTCCTCTACGACGCCCAGAATCGCCCGATCGCGGTCATCGATCTCGCCGACCCCGACCGCCCGCTCAGCACGCGCTTCGAGTACGACGTGCGCGGGCAGCTCGTGAGGGTCATCGATCCGCAGGGGCGCGAGACGAGGTTCGCGTATGACATGCGCGGGCGGCGCACGGCGATCGTCGACGCGGAGGAGGCGGAGACGCGGCTCGAGTGGGACGACGCCGATCGCCTCGTCGCTCTCATCGACCCGCTGGGGAACCGGACCGAGTGGATCTGGAACGGCGACGGGCGGTTCGCCGAAGAGCGGCGCGCCGATGGGGCGCAATGGACGTACGCGTACGACGCGCACGGGAACCTGACCTCGATGACCGACCCGAACGGGACGGTGTCGACGTACGCGCGTGACTCACTCGACCGCGTCGTCGGGATCGCGATCGAGAAGGGGGAGGGCGTGGAGGGGGCGGCGTCGATCGCGTACCAGCTCGACGATCTGGGGCGCGTCGTGTCGGCGACGACCGGGGAGGGAGTGGTGGTGGGTGTGAAGCACGACTCGCTCGACCGTCCGCTGCGCGAGTCGCTGCGGATCGGGGACGGTCCGGAGCGCGTGCTCGAGCGTGCATTCGATCTCGCCAGCCAGCCAATCGGCCTGCGCTATCCCTCGGGGCTGCAGATCGCGCGCGGGTTCGATGCGCTGGGGCGCATCGCCGAGGTGCGGGATGCGGGGACGGCGCTGATCGCGAGGTGGAAGGACGTTGGGATGCGCCAGGTCGAGCGGGAGGGTGGGAACGGCGTGGTGCAGCGGTGGGGGTGGGATGCGAATCAGCGCATCGCGTCGATCGAGGCGGAGGCGCCGTGCGGGATCGCGGCGGGGTGCGATCCGATGCAGAGCATCCGGTACGCGCGGACTCCGGCGGGAGCGAAGAGCGAGGTGATGCGGCCCGATCTCGAACTCCGCAGGAGTTACGGACTCGATCGCCTCGACCGGATCGTCGACGAAGCGCGCGAAGTGTGGCCGTCGGGCATTCTCGCCTCGAGGGTGCGGTGGGAGCTCGACGGGGCGCTCAACGTGCGCGTGCGGAGGACTGAGGATCCGCCGTCGTTCGAGACGGCGACATCGGCGGCCGAGGTGAACGAGCGGAATCAGGTGACGAGCTTCGGGGGAGAGGCGCTGACGTGGGATCCGAACGGCAACCTCCGGACGCGTGATCAGCTCGCACTGCACTACGACTTCGCGAACCGCCTCGCGCGCGGCGTACGCGCCGACGGTACGGAGACGGTGATCCTGCGCGACGCCTTCGGCCGACGCGTCCGCGAGACCCTCTCCTTCGCCGGAACGTCGAGGGTCACCGACTTCGTCCTCGACGGCGACCGGATTCTGGAGGAGTGGAGTGGCCGGACTCTCCAGAGTCCGGACCCAGTCCTCTCTGCCCGCCACATCCACGGCCGCGGCATCGACGAGCTCCTCCGCTCCGAGCGCGACACGAACCTCGACGGCACGCTCGACCAGATCCTCTGGCCGCTCCAGGACGAGCTCGGAACCGTCGACGCCCTCACCGGCTCCGACGGCCAGCTCCTGGCCCGCCTCGACTACGGCCCCTGGGGCGAGCCCCTGACGCCGCTCCCCGGCCCGCTCGCCGACTGGCGCTTCCTCTTCCAGGGCCGCGAATGGAACCCCCACCTCCGCGCCTACGACTTCCGCAACCGCCA
>JBPPMG010000386.1:0-10153 GCA_051305935.1 Thermoanaerobaculia bacterium | reverse complement strand
GTGGCGCAGACACTCTTGTCTGCGCGCGGCGCGAAGCGCCGCTGCTTCGGCTCGTGGCGAAAACGGTCGCCCCGCTACGCGCGGGGCGACGCGCAGGCAGGAGTGCCTGCGCCACATGAGGCGGGGTGGGTTCCGCTTCCTCAGCGGCCGGAAGCCGTGGCGACGCTCGCCGTGGGAGGGATGCTCGCGATGTGGCGTGAGACACGCTTCACGTACTCGACCGTTTCGCGAAAGGGAGGGACGCCGTCGTACTTGTCGACGTTTCCCTCGCCGGCGTTGTAAGCGGCGACCGAACGCTCCGGATCCCGGTCGAAGCGATCGAGGAGCCACCGGAGATATCGCGTTCCGCCGTGGATGTTCTGTGAGAGGTCGAACGAGTTTGCGACGCCAAAGCGCGACGCCGTCGCCGGCATGAGCTGCATCGCGCCTCGCGCTCCTTTGCGCGACACAGCGCGAGGATCGAAGTTGGACTCGGCGCGAATGACCGCGGTCACGAGCATGGCGTCGACGTCATGCTTCCGGGCAGCGTCGCGAATGATCTCTTCCCAGCCCGGAGGAGCGGCGACGCCGGACGCGTCGTCGTAGCGCCAGGAGCGCTTCGGGAAGAGCGAAGGCAGCTCGGCGATCACTTCCTCGGGGGACTCGACGATCTCATCGTCGACGATCCGCTCGACGCGCAGGATCGAGACATCCATGCGCGCGCCGCCGTCCAGGACCAGGTGGACCCGGTCGCCGTCGACCTCGTACGCCGTGATCTTCTGCGCCCGCCCGTCCGTGAAAACGGCAATATCCGCGCTTGCGGAGAGCGCGGTGGCGAGCAAGGCAGCGAGAAGGAGGCGTTGCATCCGTTCGTTGAGACGAGAACCGGACAGATTAGGTTCGTATGCCGGGAAGGGGGGGCGAAAGGTCCAAGCAGGCCAGAGGCCAGAGGCCAAAGGCCCAAGGCCAAAGGCCAGAGCAGGCAGACGGTCCTGCGATAGCAGCTTCTAACGCCGTCTGGTCCCACATCAACCTACGGCCCAGCCCTTGTCGTCTCAGGCGAGGTCATGCAGCTTGTTTCCTTTGGCCTTTGGCCTTTGGCCTTTGGCCTTTGGCCTCTGGCCCGCCTCTCGCCTGTCGCCTCCGCGAGCATTCACGCTCGCGGATGATACGTCTCGTAGATCTTCTGGAGGCGGGCGCGGGAGATGTGGGTGTAGATCTGCGTCGTCGAGATGTCGGAGTGGCCAAGCATCATCTGGACCGAACGGAGGTCTGCGCCGTTCTCCAGCAGATGGGTGGCGAACGAGTGGCGGAGGACGTGAGGGGAGATCCGAGCCTTGATCCCGGCGGCGCGGGCGTGGCGGGCGACCGTCTTCCAGAACATCTCGCGCGTCATTCTCCGGCCCCGCACCGTGAGAAAGAGCGAAGCATCGGCATGCTTGTCGAAGAGCGGTCGAACCTTCTCGATGTAGTGCACGATCGCGTCGCGGGCCGTCTCGCCGAACGGCACGATCCGTTCTTTCGAGCCCTTGCCGACGGTACGGAGAAATCCCGCGTCGAGGACGAGCTCGTCGACGCGCACGCGTACGAGCTCGCTCACGCGCAGCCCGGTCGCATAGAGCAACTCGATCATCGCGTGGTCGCGTACGCCGAGAGGCGAGGCCATGTCGGGCGCCGCGAGCAGCGCTTCGACCTCGTCGGGGGAGAGCGTCTTCGGCAACGTCGACCAGAGCTTCGGGTTCTCGAGGTTCTCCGTCGGATCGGCGGCGACGAAATTCTCGGCGACCGCAAATCGGAAGAAGCCGCGAATTGCCGCCAGGGCCCGGGAGACCGATCGAGCGGAGATTCCGGCCGAGCGCAACGCCTGGAAGTATCGGACGAAGTGGAGGCGCGTCACCTTTCCCGCGTCGACGTCCGCTGCCTGCAACCATCGGCCGAAGTGACGGAGATCGCGAGCGTAGGCGTCGACCGAATTCTTCGCGAGCCCCTTCTCGACAGTCAGGTAGTCGACGTAGGTCGGCAGCAACGTCGTGAGGAACTGTGACGTCTCCACGAATTCGGGATCGATCTCGCGGGGCTTGCGCTCGCGGGGCATGAATTCATTTTAGGCCAAAGGCCAAAGGCCAGAGGCCAAAGCAGGCGGTGCTTTGGCGATGCGGGCGGCTGGCCGGCTTTCATGGGCCGATCCTGCCGAAGGTGAGGCGAAAGGAGATCGGCGAGAATCGATGTGACAGCCGGACATCCGCTCTGCCGAGGCATGGGGTCCAGCAAGCGCAGAATCCACTGCCTGCTTTGGCCTCTGGCCTCTGTCCCTTGGCCTGCTTCTACCGTCCCGTGACGATGCCGCTCGCCTCGTGGGCCACGATGTCGGCCATGTACGACGACCGGACGAAGGGGCCGGAGAAGACGGCATCGAAGCCGAGCTCCTCGCCGATGACGCGGTACTCCTCGAACAGCGACGGGTGGACGTACTCGACGACCTCGAGCTTGTCGCGGCTCGGCTGCAGGTACTGGCCGATGGTGAGGATCTGGCAGCCGGCCTCGCGCAGGCGCGCCATCGCGTCGACAACTTCGTCGAGCGTCTCGCCGAGTCCCACCATCAGCCCCGACTTCGTCGTGATCTCCGGCTCGGCCTGCTTGACGAGCGAGAGCAAAGCGGTCGAGCGCTCGAACCGCGCGCCCGGTCGCACGTGGCGGTAGAGGCGCGGCACGGTCTCGACGTTGTGGTTGTAGTAATCGGGCCTCGCGGCCGCGACGGTGCGGATCGCGCGCTCGTCGCCCTTGAAGTCGGGGGTGAGCACCTCGATCGCGGCGGCCGGCATCAGCTCGCGCAGCGCGGCGATCGTCTCCGCGAACTGGCGCGCGCCGCCATCCGGAAGATCGTCGCGATTCACCGAGGTGACGACCACGTGCCGCAGCCCCATCTTCAGCGCCGTCGCCGCGACCGCGCGGGGCTCGTCCGGGGCAGGCGGCCGGGACGGGAGGCCTGTGGCGGAGTTGCAGAATCCGCAGGCGCGCGTGCAGACGTCGCCCAGGATCATGAACGTCGCCGTGCCGCGGGAGAAGCAGTCGGTGCGGTTCGGGCACGCGAGCTCCTCGCACACCGTGTGCAGCGAGCTCGAGCGCATGATCGTCTTGATCTCGTGAAGGGAGCGCAGGTTGAGCTTCTTCTCGCGAATCCATTCCGGCAGGCGGCGGGACGACATGCGCGGATTGTAAGGCCGGGGGGCCGAATTGAGAATTGAGAGATTTAATAACAGTGAATTTGATTATCGTTAACAGATAGCGATAACGCGCAGTCAAACATATATCTGTATTCTCAGTTCCGTCCGCGCCGCCCGCCAAACTCTCCCCAAACAAAAGAGCCGCCCTCGGGCGGCTCTTTCGGGACGGGCCGGTCAGGCCGGTCTAGTGGTCCTGCGCGAGCGACTTGTCGAGCGACTTCTCGATCAGCCCCTCGGCGTCGATCTCGGTGATTCCCTTGACGATCGCGATCTCGGAGACCAGCAGGTACTTCGCCCGGTCGTACATCTTCTTCTCGCGGAACGAAAGGCTCTTGCGCTTGGAGACCTGGTTGAGGTTCTTCAGGACGCAGGCGACATCCTCGAGCTTGCCGGTCTTCATCTTCTCGAGGTTCTCGCGATAGCGGTCTTTCCAGTCGCTCACCTTCGCGCCGACACGAATCTCGAGCAGGCTCATCAGGCCCTTGATCTCGGTTCGTTTGTACAGGGGGCGGAGGCCGATGCGGTTGGAGTTGTCGACCGGAACCATGAGCTTCGAATCGTTCGCGAGGAGGCGGAGGTGCAGGAACGTGTGCTTGGAGCCGTTGATGTTGGATTCGCCGATGTTCTCGACGACAGTCACACCATGGTTGGGGTAGACGACTTTTTCACCGATTTTGAAAGACACAGGCACTCCTTCCGTTGCAATTCTGCGAGCTCGCCACCCCGTCACGCCCTCTACTCGCGGGTTAGTCTTCGACAGCAACTTGAAAAACCGGAACCCCGATCAGGCGCAGGAGAGCGAAGTGAGCTCCGTGGCCGGAACTCTTTCCGTCACTTGCGTTTATCTGAATCCGTTCATTTCTTGATCTTCCGCCGGCACAACTTCCCCCACTGGCGGAGTGGGATCAGGTGGCACCCGCGTTCCGGGCACCTGACTACGGTTTCCTGCGGTGGAGTCGCAGGCAAGCGCGATTATACACCAATTCGCGCTGTTTTGTAGGTATTTCGGGCGTTTCTGCCGCTACGGCCGTGTCGAGCGGACGAGCTGGCGCAGTTTGTCCATCCCTTCGCGACGCTCCGCCTCGGAGCCGCTGAGCAAGTCCTCGATCTCCTGCAGCTTGCGATTCAACTCCGGGTCGCTCTGCGTGCCCACGTTTCGCGGCGTCACCTCGGTCGCGCTTCCGGTGCGCGAGATCATCGCGAGCGCGCTCGCCGCCGCCTCCGGACTGACGCTCTCGATCGTCGTCGCGATCGAGTCGCAGAGCCTTCGCACTTCCACCGCGTCTTCCCGGTCGATCGCCTTCGGAAGCGCCAGCGCCTGTTGCACCGCCGACAGGTACGGGCTCTTCACGTTGTCGACGAGCTTCGGCTGAACGATCTGGATCTCGAGAGTCGCGTTCTTACCGATGCGCTCGTCGGACCATCCCCAGACTCGCACGACCGGATTCCACGCGATCTCGGGCAGGTCGAGCTCGGAGTGCTGGCCCGGTGCCAGGGTCGCGTCGAGCGGAAACTCCCTCGACGCACGCTCGCCGAACTCGTTCGTGTACTCCACGACGGCCCGCTGAATCTGAATGCCGCGATTTCGCGCGACCAGGTAGCGACGAGACGGAACGACGAGTCGCACCTTGTAGCCCAGCGTTCCCCGCAGTTCGACAGGCGACGGCGCCTCTTCGCCTTTTCGAGGCTTGAGGGCGAAGCCGTCGCTCGTCTTCCCGGCCTCTTCTCGCGTGTAGTACGCCCAGGTCCAGGTCCCGCCCGGCTGCTTGCCCCGCAATTCCGCGACGATCCCGTTCGCCATCTTCGTGAGCAGTTCCTCGGGGAGTCCCTTGCCCGCCACCGTGGCGACGCGACGGATCACCTTCGCGTCCTCCCAGGCCTGGAACGCGTTCACCTGCGCTGTCGCAGGCTGCACGAGCACGACGAGAACAGCGAGCAGCAGAAACGATCGAACGATCTTCATGACGCCTCCATTGAACGATTACCCGTGGCGGTGGGAGCCCCGTGACGCTAGCTCGACTCGCCGATGAAGCTCCGTGCGGAGGCGACGCGCAGTCGCGCGCGCGCTCTCCGATCACCGTCCCGTCACCTGCGCGAGCACGCTCTTCCCGTTGAAGCCCTCGACGCCGATCGAGAGGTACTCCGCCACCGTCACTCCAAGATCACCGAAGCTCGTCCGCGTTCCGAGCGAGCCCGGACGGACGGACTGCCCCGCGATGATGAGCGGCACGTACTCGCGCGTGTGATCGGTCGAGACATCGGTCGGGTCGCAGCCGTGGTCGGCGCTGATGAACAGCAGGTCCTCGGGGCGCATCGCGTCGAGCAGCGCGGGGATCTCCCCGTCGAACTTCTCCAGGGCCTTCGCGTATCCGTGCGCGTCGTTGCGATGACCGTACTTCGAGTCGAAATCGACGAGATTGGTGAAGATGAAGCTCGCGTCACCTTCCCGCGCGAGCTCGATCGTCTTCAACATGCCGTCGCTGTTCGATTCGCTCCGGATCTCGAGGTCGATGCCGACGCGGTCGAAGATGTCGGCGATCTTGCCGACGGCCGCGACCTTGCGACCCGCCTTGTGCGCCCGCTCGACGACGGTCTCTCCGGTGGGAGCGACCGAGAAGTCCTTTCGTCTCGCGGTGCGCGTGAAGCGCCCGTTGCCCGGCCCGACGAACGGGCGGGCGATGATCCTCCCGACGTTGTGCTCGCCTCGCATGAGCTCGCGTGCGATCTCGCAGATCCGCCACTGCTCCTCGATCGGGATGACCTCCTCGTGCGCGGCAACCTGGAAGACCGAATCGGCAGAGGTGTAGACGATCGGCGAGCCGCTGCGCATGTGCTGCTCTCCGAGCTCATCGAGAATCACGGTGCCGGAGGCAGGGATGTTGCCGAGAGTCTTCCGCCCGATGCGCGCTTCGAACTCGCGGATGAGCTCCGCGGGGAAGCCGTCGGGGTAGGTGCGAAACGGCTCGTGGACGACGAGCCCCATCATCTCCCAGTGCCCGGTCGTCGTGTCCTTGCCGGCGGACAGCTCGGCCATGCGCGCCCAGGCGGAGGCCGGGCTCACGGAAGATCGCGGCGAAGCGAGCGTGTGGAGCAGGCCTAACCGCTCGAGGTTCGGCAGGCTCGGGTGCTCGCGGTCGAGGACGTGACCCAGGGTGTCGGATCCTTCATCACCCCACTCCTTCGCGTCGGGAAGCTCGCCGACGCCGAGGGAGTCACAGACGAGAACGAAGGCGCGGCCGCTGCGGGTGGTATCGGTCATCGGGGTTCGTTCCTTGGACGCTTCAGCGTCAGGTAAGGTGTTCCAGGACCATCGGCATCGAGGCGGGCGCGGAGTCCGCGAAGCTGATGCAGTCGAGCAGCTCCGCGTCGAACGATCGCGACTGTGCGCCGCGGGCGCCGAGTTGGACGCGCGCGATGACGTCACCCGCGCGGACCGCGTCGCCGGCGTTTCGGTCGAACATGATTCCGGCTGCGAAGTCGATCGTGTCTTCCGCCTTACGCCTTCCGGCGCCCATGTCGACGGCGATCATCCCCGCGCGGTAGGTGTCGATCGTGGAGATGAAACCGCTCCGCGGCGCGCGAACCTCGAGGGTCTCGCGCGGCTGCGCGAAGCGCGACGGGTCGTCGACGACGGACGGGTCGCCTCCCTGCGCGACGATCCACTCCTTCGTCTTGTCGATCGCGGCGCCCGAGGCGATCGCGTCGTCCAGCACGGCGCCGGCGGTCGTTTCGTCGTAGCGTCCGGAGAGCACGAGAAGTCGCACAGCCTGCGCGCGCGTCACCTCGTAGAGATCGCGAGGACCCTTTCCGCGGAGCGTCTCGATCGACTCGACGATCTCGTTAGCGTTTCCCGCGGCGATGCCGAGAGGCCGGTCCATGTTCGTGATCAGCGCCTCGGTGCGTGTGCCGGAGCCGCTCGCAGCGTTGATGAGGCTTTGCGCCAGCTCGCGCGACTTGTCGAGCTCACGCATGAAGGCGCCGCTCCCGGTCTTCACGTCGAGGACGAGGGCGCTCGCGCCCATCGCCAGCTTCTTCGACATGATCGACGCGGTGATGAGCGGAATCGACTCCACCGTTCCCGTGACGTCACGGAGCGAATACATCCTCCGGTCCGCCGGCGCGATCCCCTCGGTGGAGGTCGCGATCGCGCAGCCGACCGTGTCGACGCAGCGCTCGATCTCCGCGCGGGAGAGGCGTGCCTGGAATCCTGGAATCGCGTCGAGCTTGTCGAGCGTGCCGCCGGTATGGCCGAGCCCGCGGCCCGACAGCATTGCCACCTTCACGCCGCAGGCCGCGACCCAGGGCGTCAGAACGATCGACACCTTGTCGCCGACCCCGCCGGTCGAGTGCTTGTCGCCGATGAAGTCGAAGCGGTCGCGCAGCTTCCACTGCTCGCCCGATCCGGTCATCGACTGCGTCAGGGCGGCGAGCTCTTCCTTTTCCATGCCATGGATGGCGACCGCCATCAGAAACGCGGTCATCTGGTAGTCGGCGACGTCTCCGCGAAGGTACGCCGCGATGAAGTCGGCGATCGACTCGGGGTCCAGGGCGAGGCCGCGACGTTTGCGATTGAGGAGGTCGTAGGTAGAGATGGGGGACATGTCACGGCATTATAGCCGCGGTGGTTCGTCGATCGAGGGCGGCTTGTAAGGCTCGTGTGCGACGCGCTTGAGCAGCGCCTCGTGACGGAGCCGCTTCTCGCGCCGATTCCGGATCGATCGCGCGATCAACCAGACCGGAAGACCGATCAACACGAGCGTGCCGATCACCACGCTCTTCACCCCGATCTGCTTCTGCCAGTAATGCGCATGGTAGCGCGACTCTCCCAGGTTGATCGACGCGCTCCGGATCGTGATTGCCGCCGAGCCGTCGAGCTCTCCCGGCTTCCAGAGCTTGTCGTTGGCGCACCAGGCGAGGATGCGCGCATCGGCCTCTTTGCTCTGGTTCGACGCGACGACATAGATCCGCTGCACGCGCCCGCTCTCGTTGATGACTTCCCACCAGGAGAGCAGGACCGGAGTCTTGAAGAAGAGACGAGGATCGCGCCAGAGGAGCTGCCTCGGATCGACCGCGCGGTCGAGAAACTGCTCTTCCTTCGAGTCCGACAGCAGGCGCGGCGAGGTTACCTCCACGCTGTACTGGCGGCGAAGCGAGTCGCGGAACTCCCCGACCTCGATCTTCCACGCCGGGAGGTTGGCGGCATCTTCCGTGAAGACGTAATGCTTGATCGGGTA
This sequence comes from Thermoanaerobaculia bacterium, assembly GCA_051305935.1. Lineage (GTDB taxonomy): Bacteria > Acidobacteriota > Thermoanaerobaculia > Gp7-AA8 > Gp7-AA8 > JACPDH01. The sequence continues at coordinate 1,716 of JBPPMG010000386.1, read as the reverse complement.
CTCGACGGGAAACGCGGGTTCCGCGACCGGAACCTGCCAGACGCACCCGGTGACGACCGCGGCACCGAGCGCCGCGACAAGACGCAAGCGCATGGATGGATTCTCCCACCAATCGAGGTGGAATGGGGCTGCCGTTCGGTGGGGCGTCGCCGTCGCATCCCTTACAATCGACACGATGACGAGCCGTGCCGTGATTCTGCTGAGCGGGGGACTCGACTCGGCGACGACGCTCGCGATGGCGAGGGCCGAAGGGAGGGAGCTCTTCCCGCTCTCGTTCTCGTACGGCCAGCGGCACCGAAGCGAGCTCGACGCCGCGCTCCGCGTCGCCGCGTCGCAGGGCGCGCGCGAACCGGTCGTCTTCGAGCTCGACCTCCGCCTTTTCGGCGGCAGCGCGCTCACCGCCGACATCGACGTTCCGAAGGATGCGCTCGCCGAAGAAGGCATCCCGGTAACCTACGTCCCGGCGAGAAACACGATCTTCCTCTCCATCGCCGTCGGATACGCGGAAGTGATCGGGGCCGAGGAGATCTGGATCGGCGTGAACGCGGTCGACTTCAGCGGATACCCCGACTGCCGCCCCGCTTACGTCGAGGCGTTCCAGAAGGTCATCGACACTGGCACGAGAAGCGGTGTCGAGGCGGGCCGCCCGCGCATTCGCGCGCCGCTCATCGACCTGACGAAGGCCGCGATCATCCGCCGGGGAACGGAGCTCGGTGTCGACTACTCGATTACCCGTTCCTGCTACGACCCGAGCCCTGAGGGAGGTGCCTGCGGTCACTGCGATTCATGCATCCTCAGGCGTCGCGGCTTCGAGGAGGCAGGGGTGATGGATCCGACGAGATACGCGTAGGGAAATGCGGATTGCGGAATGCGGAATGCGGAATGCGGAATGCGGAATGCGGAATGCGGAATGCGGAATGCGGAACGGCGTTTCGACCTTTCGCGTTTCCAGAGCGGTAGCGAGACGGCGACGGCGGGTTCTCCATTCCGCATTTCGCATTCCGCAATCCGCATTGCCTGACCATGCTTCGCATCACAGAGATCTTCCACTCGATTCAGGGCGAGTCGACGCACTCGGGGCGCCGGTGTGTTTTCGTGCGTCTCGCCGGATGCAATCTTCGCTGTGTCTGGTGCGACTCGGAGTACACGTTCACCGGTGGCGAGAAGCTGAGCCTCGAGGAGATCCTCTCCACCGTTCGCGCATTCGGCTGTCCGCTCGTGGAAGTGACCGGGGGGGAGCCGCTCGCACAGACCGAGTCGTTCGACTTGATTCGCGCCCTTTGCGACGAAGGCTACGAGGTACTCATCGAGACCTCCGGTTCGATCGACATCGAACCGGTCGACCGGCGCGCGAAGCTGATCCTCGACGTGAAGTGTCCCGGATCCGGCGAAGTTGAAAAGAACCACTGGCCAAATCTCGAGAAGCTCAGTCCTCATGACGAGATCAAGTTCGTGATCGCCGACCGCACCGACTACGAGTGGTCGCGCGACCTGGTCGCGAGCCGTGGGCTCGACAGGAATCCCGTGCTCTTCTCGCCGGTCTGGGGATCGATGGACATGAAGTCGCTCGCCGAGTGGATGCTCGCCGACCACGTGCCCGCCAGGCTCCAGACGCAGTTGCACAAGCACATCTGGGGCGAGGGAGTGAAGGGAGTGTGAGGGCAGGCGAAAGGCGATGTGGAGTGCGAAAGCGGAGCTTTCGCGGCGGCGCGAAGC
>JBPPMG010000369.1:0-4869 GCA_051305935.1 Thermoanaerobaculia bacterium | reverse complement strand
ATGTGTATAAGAGACAGGGATTAACAATCGCCAAAACGCGCCATCGTCGCGGGCTGCCCACCCTCGCCTAACCGGCGGGGGTGGCGCCGCTTCGCGGCGCGATGAGATTTCGTCGGCGCGTCCCCTCGGCGCTCACGCGCCGAGCTAACGATCTGCGCGCCGCTTCGCGGCGGAGAATCGCCCTCCATTGCCTGCTCATCGCCTCTCGCCTATCGCCTCTCGCCTGACTTCACCGCGACGACCGCGCGGAACATGCCCCCGAATGCCGCCGGTTCGTCGCGAACGACTTTCAGCGAGGTCGCGGCGAGCATCGGACCGAGGCTCCGGGTGATGTGCGAGGCCAGCGGCGCGGTGACCAGGTTCGCGATCCGCCGGAGGAGCGATGCCCGCTCCCCGTCGGCAACGAACTTGTCGAGAATCGAGATGCGGCCGCCCGGGCGCAGCACCCGCTCCGCCTCGAGAAGACACGCGACGGGATCGGGGATCACGGCGAGGATCAGATGCAGGAGCACGACGTCGAAGCAGTCGTCCGGATACGGCAGGTGGTGGCCGTCCCCGACCTCGGCGTCGACTTTGAAGTCGAGGCTCGAGGCCCGCGCATGGAGCCTCGTGATCATCGACGGCGTGATGTCGATCGCCGTCACCCGCGAGCCGGGAGGAAGGAATTCGAGATCGAGCCCCGTGCCCGCTCCGTCGAGCAGGACGCGTTCCCCGGGCTTCACCGCGGCAAGCTCGTGCGCGCGGCGACGCGCATGATCCAGTCGCCGCGCCACCAGGTCGTAGACCGGCGTCCAGACCGTGTAGCGGATCCGGTTCCATCGTGTGGCGTCAAACGTCATCGGTGAAGCGTAGCAGCTAGGCGTCGCAATCATGCAGAATGGCGGACACGAGCCAAAGCGAGGCCGCCGTGACAGACGACAGAAGCACCGTGGACACTCCGATCCAGGCACTGAAGCACGAGTCGCTCGACGGCTTCGAGCTCGAGACCATTCAGCGCGACGGGCCGCCGCCGATGTCTGATCGTGCGCGCGTCCGGCAGATCGACGTGAGCCTCCCAGTCGCCGATCGCTACAAGCTTGCACAGAAGCTCGGGGAAGGAGGAATGGCCACGGTCTACGTCGGAGGCCGGTACTCTCCGATTCTCCACGACTCGAAGCTCCGGCCCTACGTCTCGATGAGCCTCGGAATGAGCCGGTTCGTCGCCTCGCCAGGCGATGAGGAGGCCGGATTCTCGGTCGGGTTCGGAGGGGGCACCGACCTGCCGCTCTCGCCGCGCGTCGCGTTGCGGTTCGACGCGCGCTTGTTCACCACGATCGCCCTCTCGAGCGGGCAGATCTACTGCGAGCCTCAGCAGTGCACTTCCTTCGCGACAGGCAGCACGTTCATCCAGTTTGCCGGCAGCGTGGGTCTGGTGTTCAAGTAGTGAAGCCCGAGTACGATGGCGCGCCTACAATGGCGGTCCATCGACGAGCGCCGGCGTTTTCTTGCGATCGAGAATGGAGGCGAGCATGGCAGCAGTTCGAACGATTGCGGTAGCACTGATCCTCGTCACCGCAGCCGCCTGTGGTCCAGCGGAGCGCCCGAAGTTCAACATCAAACGGGCGTCCGACTACGAGCCGATCCGTCAGCCCGAGCCGCCACGCACGACCAGCGCAACCCCGGATTCGGCGGCAACTGCCGGATCCGAGATCACGCTCGTCGAGCTCGGAGCCTTCAAGGGAAGCTGCGAATTCTCCTTTTCGGGGATCAACGATCAGGACCTGGTCGCGCTCGCGAATGCCACGGGGCTTCGCAGCTATCGTCTAGCGGGCATCGCGATTCCGCCGCAGGCCCGCCCCGAAGCGCACGCCCAGCTGCGTTCGTGGGTTGTCGGCGAGCCGATCAGCATCGAGATCGAAGCATCGAGCCCGGGGCATGACCAGGCTGTGTACCTCTACCGCTGCTCGGCGAAAGCGATGCTGAACGCCGATCTCGTGCGCGACGGTCTCGCGGTCGTCGTCGACGGTCCGTCGGCGCACCGAGAAGCGCTCAACCAGGCGTCGATGGAGGCGCTGACAGCGGGCCGCGGCATCTGGGCGCGAACGCAGTAGGAACTCCCGGCACGTGTTGTGCGGTCGTACGTCAGTCGTGATCGCTTTTCGACTCCGCTACCACCGGTGCTCCTGCCCCGTCGCGCAGCTCGGTGTGGCGGATCTGGCCTCCGAGCATCGCAGTACGACCGATCATCACCGCGGTCGCGATGCAGAGCACAACCGTGGCGCGCACCGCGAACAGGCGCCGCTCGGGCTTTTTCCAGAAGATGAGCCCGAGAAGGGCGGCGACGCCGCAAACCGACGAGGCGATGAACGCGTACTCCGCCGCCTCTTCGTGCTCCTCGATGACCTCGTGCGTGACGCCCGGCAGCTTCTCGGCGACGTCTTCGGCCGGCTCGCCGGTCCGATAGACCGCAACGGTGATCAGCGCCACGGCGACGCAGGCCGCGAGCGCGAGGCGCTGCACTTCCTCGCTCCGACGAAACAACCCCCAGATCAGGATTGCCAGGACTCCGGCGTAGCCGACGACCGGCACGTGATTCAGTGCCAGATGGATCTCAACCGCTGACATCGTTCCCCCAGGGAAGATGCGTCAGTGCTCCTGCCGTTTGCGCATGCTTCCCGCCCGTCGCGCGACGTGCAATCGCTGCGCGAGATGTCGTCAGGATATCGCAGGAACGGGGCGCGTGCGTCGGTCCGATGGCACTCCGCCTTGCGCAGGCCCGCGTCCCCTGACTATCATCCGCGAACCATGAGCGAGCACCAGTTGGCATTCGTGTTCCCCGGCCAGGGCAGCCAGTCTCCGGGGATGGGCAAGGACGTCGCCGAAGCCTCACCCGCCGCACGCCGCGTCTTCGAGGAGATCGACGAGGCGCTCGGCTTCTCGATTTCGCGTCTCTGCTTCGAGGGCCCCGAGGATGAGCTGCGGCTGACCTCGAACACCCAGCCTGCGATCCTCGCCACCTCCGTCGCGATCCTTGCGGCGATTCGCGAGCGCTATCCGAGTCTCGAGCCCGACATCGTCGCGGGTCACTCGCTCGGCGAGTACAGCGCGATCGTCTGTGCCGGCGGGCTGACGGCTCCAGTCGCGACGAGAATCGTCCGCGCGCGCGGCGAGTTCATGCAGGACGCGGTTCCCTTCGGCATCGGCGCGATGGCGGCGATCCTGGGGCCCGACCTCGCGGAGATCCAGTCGATCTGCGACGAGGCGGCACAGGGTCAGGTCTGCTCTCCGGCGAACGTCAACTCGCCCGGCCAGATCGTGATCGCGGGCCATGCCGAGGCGGTGGCGCGCGCGATCGACATCGCAAAATCGCGCGGCGTGCGCAAGTCGCTGCTTCTTCCCGTCTCCGCACCCTTCCACTGCGCGCTGATGAAGCCGGCGGAAGAGCGGCTCCGGCCGATCCTCGAGAGCGCGGCGTTCCATCCGCTCTACGTGCCGCTGATCACGAACGTCGACGCATCGCCGGTGGGCACCGACCACGCGGTGCGCAATGCGCTGATCCGCCAGGTCGTCTCGCCGGTGCGATGGACCGAGTCGGTCCAGAAGATGATCGAGCTGGGCGTGAAGAGGTTCGTCGAGGTCGGTCCCGGCGCGGTGCTCGCCGGGCTCGTCAAGCGTATCGACAAGTCGGTCGAGGTTGTGAGCGTCAACAGCGTCGCGTCGCTGGAGGCGCTGGGGGGGTAGGATCGGAGACGACGAGTCTCGCGAGATTCGGCATGTTGCGCAATCCGAAGGAGCTTGTCATCCTGAGCGAAGCGAAGGATCTCGCAGGGTTCTACAGTCAGAGTTTCGGTCGTTGCTTGACGATAGAAGCCTGAGAGATCCTTCGCTTCGCTCAGGATGACAACTGCACCGGCGCCGGCGGACAGCATGCTCTCGCCTCTCGCCCTTCGCCTCTCGCCTGACTAAATAGGAGCCAATGATGAACATCGAACTGAACGGCAAGGTCGCACTCGTCACCGGAGCCTCGCGCGGAATCGGCGAGTCGATCGCGAAACGGCTCGGGGAGTGCGGCGCCCACGTTCTTTGCGCCGCGCGCAGCCTCGACAAGGTCACCGAGGTCGCCGAAGCGATCCATGCTGCCGGCGGCAAAGCCTCGCCGGTCGCGCTCGACATCACCGGCGCGGACGTGCGTGACCGGATCAAGGCGCTCATCGAAGAGCACAAGCAGATCGACATCCTGGTCAACAACGCCGGGATCACCGACGACGATCTCTTCATCCGCATGAAGCCCGAAGCGTGGGACCGCGTGATCCGGACGAACGTCGACTCGATGTTCCACGTCACCCAGGAGGTCGTGAAGAAGATGATCCGGACGAAGTGGGGCCGCGTCATCAACATCACTTCGGTCGTCGGCCTGATGGGAAACCCGGGGCAGGTGAACTACTCCGCGTCGAAGGCAGCGATCGTCGGCTTCACGAAGTCTCTCGCGCTCGAGATCGGCTCGCGAAACGTGACGGTGAACGCGATCGCGCCCGGATTCATCCAGACTGCGATGACCGATGCGATGACCGAGGATGCGAAGGCCGCGCTCGAATCGCGCATCGCGATCAGACGCCTCGGCACGCCCGACGACATCGCGCATGCCGTCTGCTATCTGGCGAGCGAGCAGGCCAGTTACGTGACCGGGACAGTGTTGAACGTGAGTGGCGGGTTGTACATGTAGGCGAGAGGCGAAAGGCGAGAGGCGATAAGCAGGCCAGAGGCCAAAGGCCAAAGGTCAAAGCAAGCAGCGATTAGCGCAGCTGCAAATCAGTTCGTAGGGGCGACGCGGTGCGTCGCCCGTTTTCTTTGCGGAACGAGGCGAGCGACGAGAAGCACACGACCCAGGCC
>JBPPMG010000365.1:0-9800 GCA_051305935.1 Thermoanaerobaculia bacterium | reverse complement strand
CGCCGCGAGCAGCGCGACGTTGCGCTCCCACAGCGCGTCGCGCGCATCGACGCAGACGTCGAACTCCACTCTCAGTGCCACCACCTCCCCGGTCGAGGCGATCCGGTGCGGCAGCACCTCGTCGCCTGCGCGATAGCCGGAGACGTAGAGCTCTCCCCTTCCGCCGTCGTTCGTGACGAGCACGGAGCGGCCCGGATGCCCCGCGGCGATCGCCTCGTGCGTCGGCATCGCGCAGATGGGGATGCCGAGCGCGAGCGCGAGGCCTTCCGCGGACGCAAGGCCGATCCTCACGCCGGTGAACGATCCCGGTCCGCGCGTGACCGCCAGCAGATGCACCGAGGCCCGCTCGACCCCGCTCTCTCGAAGAAGCCACTCGATTGCCGGCAGCAGCTTCTCGTTTCGCGACTCGCGACCCTCGAACGACGTAGCCGCGAGCGGCGCCGTCGGAGACATCACGGCGACCGAGAGAACCGGGAGCGAGGCGTCGAAGGCGAGGATCATCAGCGGGCCGGAGGGGGAATCTCGAGGTCGATCAGCTCGATGCCAAGCTCCCGGGCGACCTGCTTCGAGCGCTCGTCGCGATAGAACTCGCCGTAGTAGATCTTCCGGATGCCGGTGTTCACGATCAGCTTGAAGCAGTTCCAGCACGGAGACGCGGTGGTGTAGAGCTCGCTGTCCTCGAGGCTCACCCCGTTCTTGGCGGCCTGGATGATGGCATTGGCCTCGGCGTGGACGGTCGCGACACAGTGCCCGTCCTCCATCATGCATCCAACGTCTTCGCAGTGCGCAAGCCCACGAATCGAACCGTTGTAACCGGTGGAAAGCACGGTGCGGTCGCGCACGATCACGGCGCCGACATGCTTGCGCGGACAGGTCGCGCGCGTCGCGGCCTGATGGGCCATTCCCATGAAGTACTCGTGCCAGCCAGCCCTCATCGTCCCTCCGATCGAGTGCGGATTATAGGGCCGATCGGGCGTGAATCGGCCCGGTGAGGCGGGCTTCCACCGCCTAATCCGGCTCCCCCGAAGTGACCTCGAACTCCAGTCGGGGCTGGCGGTGGTTGACGGATTGGTCTAAACTGCATCAAAGATTGCACTTGCATGGCAAAGATCTCGTTTTTCGGTGTTGACGGGGAGGAGAAGAGCTACACGCTGCATCCGCAGCTGACGCTCCGAGTGGGACGAGATCCGGGCAATGACGTGGTGCTGCGCGACCCGAAGGTGTCGCGGCGCCACGTGGAGATCGTGTTCGAGCGCGGCTTCTTCGTGCTCCACGACCTCCAGAGCGCGAACGGTACCTACGTCAACGGCATCCGGGTCAACGTCGCTCCCCTCACGAACGGCTCCGAGCTGAAACTGGGAAACTGCCGCGCCCGGTTCCTCGACGAGCCCGACCCTGTGGCCGCGCGGCCCAAGACCGCGGCCGGCACAGCAGAGCCGGGGACACCGCGGCGGCAGACCGCGGAGATTCCGCCCGAACAGCTCGAGGGGACGTTCCCTCACGGAAGAATGAGCGATCGCGCGGTCGGCAGCGGCCCCGTGACGCACGAGGACAACCTCAACGGCGACACGTCACTGGTCGAGGAACAGGGAAACACGCCCGCGGATGGGGAGAAGCGTGATGCCCTTCCCGCCGAGGCGCTCGCGGGGCAGCGATACGAAATCGAGACCAGCGTGCCGTGGGGCGAAGTGGTCTCGGTCCGGGACGACCAGGCGCAGAAACGCTTTCACTACCGAAGGGTCTTCAACGTCGTCGCGCTCGTCGCGGCGATCGTCGCCGGGCTGGTGCTCTTCACCGGCAGCGTCGTCACCGCGTTCCTCGCAGTCGAGAAGCGGCCGATGCTCGCGATCGTCGCCGCGAGCCTCACGATTCTGTTCACGGGGGGGATCCTGCTCCTCGTCCCGAAGCGCCACGTGCAGATCTTCAGCGACCAGGCGCTCACGCGCCTCGCTCTCGTGATCACCGAAGAATCGATGTTCGGCCTGCCGATCGTGACGTTCCGCGTGAAGATGGCCGACGGCACGACGGTCGGATTTCTGGTGAAGAACGCGCTGCTCGGGATCGTGAGACGCCGATGGGAGTTTCTCGACGTCAACCGCCGCCAGATCGGGATCGCGATGGAAGAGGGGTTCGGACGCCCTTTTTTTCGGAAGTTCTTCGGTGATTTCTTCGGTCTGCTTACGACGGACTACGCGCTGATGCTGCCGGGAGGCATCGCCTGCGGCGCCTATCGCCGGCAACAGGCCGCCGGCGCGCCTCACATCCTCGACCTAACGTCCCGCCGCCCCGATCCTCGGCTCGCGATCGCGTTCGCGCTGCTCGTCGATTCGCTCGAGCGGTCGCGCTGACTCCGGCGCTACGGCTTTCCGAGCGACGAGAGCGGCACGACCTCCACCCCCGAGTAGTAGCGCGTCAGGATCTCCTCGGCCTTCGCCCCGCGCACCGCCATCCCCTGCGAGCCGTTCTGGCAGAAGCCGACGCCGTGCCCCCAGCCCTTGCCGAAGAAGGTGTACCGGACTACGCCGTCCGCCCCTCTCGTCTTCTCGAAGACGAAGAGATTGTCGGGAATCCCGAGCGACCAGCGGATGGGAAGCCCCTCCAGCGTGAACACGCGTCCAGGCTCCCCTTCGATCTCGACCGACGTTGCGCGCTCGGACGCGTCCCGGCCTAACACGCGGATTCCGCGAAGCTGTTTGATCGGGTTTCGCTTGCTGATCGACGCGACGAGCTCGTCCTCCCGAAACGTCCGGACCCAGCTCGAAAACGAGGAGCGGTGGTCGAACGCCGCGCCGTCGAAGTTCTGCTGCACGACCACGCCCGCCACAACGTTCCCTCTGCGGATCAGAGTCGCGCGATCTCCCGGCTGCGCGAGGACCGTCGTCTCCTCGCGAAGCCGATCGTTCAGTCTCCGGAAAACCGGGGTGCCGGGAGGGTAGACCGACGAGACCTCGGTGTCCTTGCTCCTCACGACGACCATCCGCCCGTCGCCGCGGACGAGATTGCCGTTCAATTCGCTGAAGACGCCGAAGTGCCGAAGCCATCCGTAGAGCAGGGAGAAGAGCTCGTCGCGCGTCATCGCCGCGTCGAGATCGCGGGCGTCGAGCCCTACGAACGACGCCGCCTCGAACTTCACCGCGACCGCAGCCACGCGCATCGCGCGGCTCGATTCCAGACCGGGCATCAGGTAGCGAAGATCCTCGTCGAGCAGCAGCGTGCCCGCGGCCTCGTCGAGCCCCCAGACGGCCCCCAGGTACTCGAGCACGTCGCGCCGCCGGCTCGACTTCGGCAGCGCCGGCGAGCGCGGGGAGATGCCGGCGAGCGCGCCCGCGGCCGAAACCGCTTTCGCGATCTGCGTCGCGCCCCAGGACCCTTCGAGATCGCTCCCACGCAGCGACGCGGCCCGCATCACCGCGGCGCGCATGCCCGTCTCGTCCGTGACCGCCCCGTCGAGCCGCCCTTCGAGCTTCGACACATCGAGCTCGACGCAGCGCGCGCGCCGCAGATACGGCTCGCTTCGCCCCGGAAACATCACGCCGACGTCGGAGGTCTCGCCGCCGCACGTCGAGGTGTAGAGCGCGTCGATCGTCTTCCCGTTCCAGGCGACGACGAGTCCGGCCGTCTCGGTGACCGCACGGTTCGACACGGGATGCTCGGTCGACAACCCGCCGTAGACCTGGCAGCTCGGCGTCGCGCAGATGTCGAAGCCCTCGCCCGCGTATTCGCCCCGCCGGCTGACGACGTAGGAGCGCGCCGCGATCGCCTGCGCCTTGAGCGCCTCGATCTGGTCGAAGATGTTAGGCCCCATCTCGTTCGGCACGACTCCTCGAACGTAGTGCTCGAGGTTGAGCTCATTGACGAGGTTGAGCGTGCCGCGCGAGTTGAGCACCACGCGCGCTCCTCCGCGGTACGACTTCCCCGCGATGGCGATTCCCTCCGCCTTCAGCGGAACGACGAGGATCGAATCGACCGTGAAGACGTGCTCCTCCCCTTCGTCGTCGACGAGCCGGAGTCGCTTCTCGAACGGCTGTGACGAGGGACGGCGAACGGCGAAGATCTCCTTCGGCCAGCCGCCCGCGATCAGGTCGGAGCGCGCAGGCTGCGACGACGGCTCGTCGGCGAACTCGCCGGCGAGGACCTTGTACGTCGCGCTCGCCGTGTCGAAGGAGAGGTCGGCGCGAAGCCCGGTCTCCTTCCTCACGCGCTCGGCGAGTCTCTCCGCGCTCGTGCGATCGGAGATCGCCCCGACCTGGATCGCGAAGACGACGCGGGCCGTCGCAACCGGAGGGTGAATCGTGAAGCCTCGCAGGATCGAGTGCGTCAGGCCTGCCGCGCGAATTTCGTAGCCTCCATCGACCCGCGCGAACGACGCGGAGGTCTGATCGCTGGCGAGGCCGACGCGAACGAGCGGCTCCACGAGCTGCATCGAGGGAGCGCTCACCTGCCGAAGCGCGTTCGGATGTTCGGCGTGCGCCGACGGCTGAGGCGCGCGTGGCGGCACTGTGGTCGCAGGCCCAGGAGTCGTTGCAGGCGCGGTCGCGCAGCTTGCGGCCAGCGTCGCGGCCGCGGCGACGAGAAGCGGGAGGAGTCGTCTCATGTCGTTCGAAAGAAGAGCTCGGCGAGCCGCTGGATTCCGTCGCGCATCCGCTCGTCGGTCTCCTTCGCGAAGGTCAGCCGCATCGTGTTCGTGCCGGTGCCGTCGACGAAGAACGCTCCTCCCGGGATGAATGCGACGCCGCGTTCGACCGCGGGGGCCAGGAGTTGCTCGGTGTCCCGCCCGTCGTCGAGGCTCACGAAGGTGAAGAGCCCCCCCTCGGTCTTCGTCCAGGTCGCGTGTCCGGTGAAGTGCTTCTCGAGCGCGCCGAGCAGCGCGTCGCGGCGCTCCTTGTAGAACGAACGCACCGCGCTGATCTGCGCGGGGAGCTCGCCCGCCGCGCAGAACGCGGCGATGATCGCCTCGTCGAGCATGCCGGAGCAGAGGTCGACCGACTCCTTCGCGATCTCGCACTGGCGGATGAACTTCGGCTCGCCGACGATCCAGCCCGTCCGCAGCCCCGGTGCGAGTACCTTCGAGAAGGACCCGAGGTAGATCACGCGCTGCTCGTCGTCGTTCTTCTTGATCGGCGTCGTGTCGAGCCCGTCGGCGAAACAGAGCTCGCCGTACGGATCGTCCTCGACGATCAGGAAATCGTTCGCCCGCGCGATCTCCAGCACCGCCCTGCGGCGCTCCGAGGAGAGCACGCGCCCCGACGGATTCTGAAAGTTGGGAATCGTGTAGAGGAACTTGATCCTGCGCCCCTCGGCGCGCAGGCGCGCAACGGTCGCCTCGAGCGCGGCCGGGACGATCCCGTCGTCGTCCTGCGTCACGCCGGCAAGCTCTGCGCGCCGCGCGTAAAACGCACCCGCGCCGCCGATGTAGGTCGGCAACTCGACGAGCACGACGTCGCCCGGATCGAGCAGCGTCATCGCCACCAGATACAGCGCCTGCTGCGATCCGGTCGTCATCAGCAACTGCGTCGCGGGGTCGCACGGAATGCCGCGCTCGCCGCACACCGCGGCCACCGCTTCGCGGAGCGCCGGGAGCCCGCGCGTCGGGCCGTACTGCAGCGAGACTGCCGCGTTCTCCCGCACGACCTTCTCCGCGTAGTGCGCGATGCGCGCAGACGGAAACGTCGCGGGACTCGGCACTCCACCGGCGAACGAGATGATCTTCGGGTCGTTGATCATCGCCGCGAAGCGGCGGATCGCCGACGGGCGCAGGTTCCGCGCGTCCGCCGACCAGAGACTCTCAGTCTGCACGCTTGCCTCCGGAGGGACCGAACTGACTCTCGTGGACGATGATCGCGAAGCACGACGCCAGACAGAGGCCGAGTATCGAGCTCGCGAGCGAGCTCACGGCGGTGAACGCGATCCGCAGCGGAAGCGCGAAGAGATCGCCGCCGGGAAGCATCGACGCCGCGTCGAATGCGAGCCCCATCGTCGACGACACCGTCGAAACGCCGACCGACGCGGCGAAGAAGACGAGCATCACGATGACGACCTTGCCGGTGTGCGCGCGAATGAGGTCGCCCGCCGCCGAGCACGAGGCCGCAGCTCCGCGCGGTGTCGCGATCCCGATCGTGATAGCGATCTGCGCCCACGCCCCTGCAACGATGGCGATGCTCACCCCGGCGACCAGCACGAGCAGGATTCCGCAGCAGGCGACGACGATCGCCGCCGCGCCATCACCGAGCAGCAGCATCAGCGCGAGGATCACCACGAGCGGCACCAGGAGGAACAGCCCGGCGACACCCCACACCACGTTGTAGATGAGAAACGCGCGCCAGCCGCGCGCCACCGCGTAGTCGATCACTTTTTGCAGCTCGAACCTTCGCCAGGCGTCCCGCCAGTCCCACGTCTCGCCGCGCTGTTCGTACTCGACGAAAACGCCCGTCACGCCGGCCTGGAAGTAGGAGTGAATGAGCGTTGCGACGCCGAAGAGCAGCAGTACGACAAACCCGACCACCGCCGCTGCCACCGCGTTCGCCACGAACCACTCCGCCGCCGCCTCGGCGATCGCTCCCGGATCGCTGTCGGGCGAGCCGAAACTCTCGATCATGTCCCAGTCGACCGAGAGCCCCACCGTCACGATCGCGAGGAGGGCTCCGCCCAGGATCAGCACCACGAGCACGATGATCTCGACGATCTGGACCAGCAGAAGCGGCCAGTTCGCGAGCGTCGAGGCGACTGCGCGCCTGATGATGCTGAACGCGTCGCTCACGCTATACCCACTTGCCCGAAACGCTCTTGCGGTAGTCGTCGGCGTCGACGATCACGCGCTCGGCCATCTCGAAGAGCCGGCTCCGGAGCCGCTTGCCGATCCGCAGCTCGAGAGACTCTTCCTTCGCCTCGCGCGGCTCGTCGAGATAGTTGGTCGTGAAGACCGTCGTCCGGTTCTCGTTGTAGCGGGTGTTGATGATGTAGTAGAGCATGTCCTGCACGAACTGCGTCGGCTTCTGCGAGCCGAGCTCGTCGAGCACGAGCAAATCGGCCGTTAGCACCGGCTCGAGGATCTCCGTGCGGCTCGGCGCCTGATCCGAATTGATCGACGCGAGAATCTGCTGGATCAGCTCCTGGAAGTTCGTGAAGAGCAGCTTCCCCGGCTTGCCCTGCCCGATGATGTCGCTCAGCGCCGCGACCGCGAGATGCGTCTTGCCCGATCCGCATGGGCCCATCAGCAGGAGGCCGCGCTCGGCCATCGGCCACTCGTCGACGAGGCGCGCGACGCGGCGCTTCGCCGAGGCAAGCGACGGGTTGCTGCGCTCGTGAAACCCCGCGAGCGTGCAGTGCGGAACGTAGCGCGCGGGAATCGACGAGCTCGCGATCCGGAGCCCGCGCCGCAGATCGTCCTGGCAGTCGCAGGGGCGGACGCGGAACGAGCCCGGCTCCGGCACCCAGCCCGAGCCGTTGCAGACCCCGCAACTCGTCGCCACGCTTTCCACGGGCGGATGATACCACCCGCCTCCGGCGCCCCCGAAGCCTCCGCTGGCGCCTCTCCGGGCGCCAACCGCTATACTCATTTCCAGGTCCGGTCGCCATGACAGATCACCTGGTTTCATACCTCGTGCAGAAGCCCGAGCAGAGTGCGTTTCTGCTCGCGTCGGATCTGCCACGCCTTTTGACCGCGATCTTCACGCGACCCGACTGGCTCCTCCCCCGTCCCTACAAGATCTACTTCCTCGACGAAGCGGCGCCCCCGGCCATCGGCTTCCCGGTGATTCACTCCGAGGCGATGCGCGAGCTCGACACGCGGCTCGACCGCTGGCTAGCCGACGAGGTGAAGTGGCAGCTCAAGATGGAAGACGCGCGCGATCGTGCGCGCACCTCCTTCGGTTTCTACGTCACCTCGGTGACCAGGCTCGCCGAGAACGCCATGCTCTCGAACCTGCTCGCCGACTACCACGCCGTCTTCTGGCTGGCCCACTCCTTCGACCTCTCGCGACACTTCATCAACCTCCCGAAGCGCATCAGCGTCGTCGACACGCAGGCGGCCAAGACCCAGTCCGACGTGATCAAGTACCGCATCTACTCGAAGTGGGCGACCGAGATGCGCGAGCAGATGACGCGGCTCGCCGCGCGGCTCGCTCCGATCCTCGACGGCGAAGAAGAGCGCGGCCTAAAGTTCTTCCGCACGATCCAGGACAACGTGCTGATCCTCACGGAGGAGTTCATCAGCCCCGACCTGCGGGAGTTGCGTCCCTTCTTCGCCGGCTACCTCCATCGCGACTTCTTCGCGTTCCGCGAGATGTTCGAGCGCCTGCAGAGCCAGGCGACCGAGCTCGCCAAGCGCGACGCGACCTTCCGCGGAATGGTCGGCCTCTTCGGCGTGAATCCCGAGCAGGGCATCCCGGTCGCCCTCGTGCTCGACCAGAGGTTCCAGGAGGTGCTCTTCTCGCACCCGTCGGTCGAGGTGCGCCTCGCCCGCGAGGAGCGCGAGCAGCTTCGCTCCCTGTCACGCCGCCTCCAGGAGTACTCCGTGCTCAACGCGCTGCGCCGCGGAATCACCTGGATGGCGCACATGCCTAACGGCGACACCGTCGCGCTCGACCGCAGGACCGGCGTCACCTACTCGCGCGCGACGCGTCCCATCGACTTCGGCCGCCCCGGCGTCGTCGATCCGATGGTCTACCGCTTCGGCCTGATGTACGACCTCAGCGCGTTCTCACAGACGCTCGGCGACGTCGCGCGAACCGGCCTCAAGGGCGAGTTCTCCGCCTACCGGCAGATGCTCCTGTTCCAGAAGAAGCTCGCGACGATCACCGATCGCCACGTCCTCCAGTTCGAGAAGTTCCTCGGCGACGGCGCCTTCTACACCACGCGGCGCGCGCTGCGCCTCGTCCATGCCGCCGTCGAGATCCAACGCTTCTACTCCGAGATGCGGCGCAAGGGCTTCGCCTTCAACAAGGGGCTCCGCATCGCGCTCAACTACGGCTACTACCGCCTGCTTCCCCTCAAAGGCACGCCCGACTCCCCCGAGCACGTGATCGAGTTCTACGGCCCGGGCGTCGTCGAGCTCTCGCGCCTCACCACGGGCAAGGCCACGAAGGAAGTCGAGGAGATCGCGAGCTTCCTCGTCTCGCACGGCTACGACACGAACGAGGTGTCGCGCTTCTTCGCGCCGCTCGCGTCGGGCGCCGACATGGTCGACAAGGAAATGCAGCAGCGCGAGTTCTACGCGTACACCAACTCGAACGGGCACCTCGTGAACGAGGGAATCGTCTCGTCGATGAGTCTGGTCAGCGAGCTGTCGGGCGAGCTCGCTGCCGAGGGGCACCAGCTCTACCGCCTCCAGTCCGCGTGGAGCAGCTACATCGGGATCAGCACCCCCAACGAAGGCATCGACTTCATCGGCGTAAAGCTCATCGGCCGCGTCTCGCTCAAGGGGCTGGGCAAGGTCGAGGCCGCCGAGTTCGTCGCGTTCAACCGCTCCGAGGTGACTTCCACGTCGGCCGACGATGGCGAGACCCTCTTCAGCCTGTTGCGCCAGGAGTTCCACCAACTGACGATGTCGCATCGGGACGACGCCCTGGTCAAGCGCTCCACGAAAGAGAGCAGGGTCCCCGCCCAGCAGATTCTCCTTTGCACGTTTCGAGACGCGACGACGGGCGGCGTCGCCATCTACCTCGGCGAGTGGGACCCCGCGATGGACTCCCTCCGCCACGCGGTGCGGCTCGCGGAGCCCGACATCGCCGCACGGCTGGGCATCATCGACCTGCCGACGCGCGAGGAGCTCGAGCTTCAGCGCCCACGAATCCTCGAGGTCT
>JBPPMG010000349.1:0-12498 GCA_051305935.1 Thermoanaerobaculia bacterium | reverse complement strand
CCCCGGCGAAGGCGGCCCCGGCGTCCTCGGTGGCGTCGACCTGCTCCGCTCCGTGAATCTCGGCGAGCCGCTCGACCTGGGCGACAAGGTCGTCGTCATCGGCGGCGGCAACGTCGCGTACGACGTCGCGCGCACGGTGCTGCGCCAGATCGCTTACGACGCCGCGCGCACCGCGGCACGCCTCGAGACGACGCACGCGGTCACGCTCGTCTCGCTCGAGACGCTCGAGGAGATGCCGGCCGACACGGTCGAGATTGTTGAGGGCGACGAGGAGGGCATCCGCCGGCTCAACGGCTGGGGGCCGCTCGAGGTGATGCGCAACGACGAGGGCCGCGTCACCGGCGTGAAGTTCCGCCGCTGCGTGCGCGTCTACGACGCCGATCGCCGTTTCTCGCCCGTCTACGACGACAACGACGTTCGGATCATCGAAGCCAACACGGTCCTCATGGCGGTCGGACAGTCGCCCGACATTTCCTTCCGCGCGAGCGGCGGCGACGACATCGAAGAGATGCGCCCCGGATGGCCGAAAGTCGATCGCGACACCTTGATGTCGACGGCGTCCGGCGTGTTCGTCGCCGGCGACCTCGCGCACGGCACCCGCCTCATCATCGACGCGGTCGCGTCTGGTAAGGCCGCGGCGCGCTCGATCTATCGCTACCTCACGGGGCGCCCCCTCGGCTCGGAGATCACCACCTCGTTCGAGCTGCTCGATCGCTACCGCCGCGAGCAGGGCTACGAGCTCATCGCACGCGCGCCGGTGCCGACGATCGAACCCGAGGAGCGCCTCCACCATCCCGACAAGGTCGTCGAGCGCGGGTACGACGCGGAGCTCGCGATGCGCGAGGCGTCGCGCTGCCTCGACTGCGGCGTGACCCCGGTCTTCGACGGCACGCGCTGCGTGCTCTGCGGTGGCTGCGCCGACGTCTGCCCGACGCTCTGCCTGAAGCTCGTCTCGCTCGATGTGCTCGAGCGCACCGGCGACGTCGACGCGGCGGTCGCCGCGGCCCTGGGCGGCGACGCCGAACTATCCGAGAACTCCGCGATCCTCAAGGACGAGGACCGTTGCATTCGCTGTGCCCTCTGCGTGATGCGCTGCCCGGTCGACGCGATCGGGATGGAGCGCGTCTGCTTCACCGCTTCCTGGTCGACCCCGAACGCCGCCATTCAGACATCGAGGTGAGACGATGACGACGACGTCTAAATCTTCAAGACTTGACCCCGAGCCGATGCCCCGCCGCGACTTCCTCGGCCTCGCCGCGATGTGGGCGATGGGCGCGTCGGCGGCGTTCGCGCTGCTCGGGATTCTGCGGCTTCCGCGAGCGGCGGTTCTTCCCGCGCCGTCGAAGAAGTTCAAGGTGGCGCTTCCCGAGTCGCTCGCGGACGGCGAGCCGTTCGTTCCGCCCGGCCGCTCGGTCGCGCTCTTCAAGGACAAGCAGGGCGTCTACGCCGTTTCGACGATCTGCACGCACCTCGGCTGCATCGTGAAGCAGAGCGCCGACGGTTTCGCCTGTCCCTGCCACGGTTCCGAATTCAACAAGGACGGCACGGTGAAGAAGGGCCCGGCACCGACCGCGCTTCCGTGGCTCGCGGTGACGAAGGACGGCGGGTCGTTCGTCGTCGATGAGAGCAAGGTCGTCGATCCCGGAACGAGGCTCACATGAGCGACGCAGCCGGTGTTACCCCCGGTGTCACAGCGATGGGCAGGTTTCTCGCGAATCTGCGCGAGATTCCGAAGACGTTCCGGGAGTCGCTCGTTCGCGGCGGCGCACCGACGACCGATCGCACGCGTTCGAGTTTCGTCTTCGGAAACGTGTTCCTTCACCTCCACGCGGTGCGCACGCATCGATGGAGTCTCCGGTGGTCGACCACGGCAGGCCTCGGGATCATGTCGGTGGCCGCGTTCCTGATCACGCTGATCACCGGCGTGCTCCTGATGTTCTATTACAAGCCGTACCCCGACGCGGCGTACGTCTCGATCAAGGACATCCATTTCGTCGTCCCGACCGGGCGCTTCATCCGCAACATCCACCGCTGGGCAGCGAACGTGATGGTCGTCGCGGTGCTGCTCCACATGGCGCGCGTCTTCTTCACAGGCGCCTACCGCAAGCCGCGTGAGTTCAACTGGCTCGTCGGGATGGGACTGCTCGCGATTACCCTTGGTCTCTCGTTCACCGGCTACCTCCTGCCCTGGGATCAGCTCGCCTATTGGGCGATCACGATCGGCGCGAACATCGCCCAGTCGCCGAGGGAAGTCACCGACGCGCTCAAGATCACCGAGTACTTCGATCCGGGCGGGCTGCAGCGGCTTCTGCTGCTCGGCTCGAGCGACGTCGGCGAAGAAGCGCTGATTCGCTTCTACCTGCTGCACGTGATGATTCTGCCGCTGGCCCTCGTCGCGCTTCTCGGCGTGCACATGTGGCGCGTTCGCAAGGACGGCGGGATCGCGCGCCCCGACGACGCCGACGCGCGCCTCGGACCGCCGCCTGACGACACCTACCCCGTCTTCACGGAGGCTCCGCGGAAGACCTACCAGATTGCGGCGATCGTGAAGGGGAAGACTCCGGCGGTCGGCAAGGGGCCGGAGAACACCGTCCCGTCGATGCCGCATCTCTTCTATGCGGAGATGGGCGTCTTCATGCTGACGGTACTCATCTGTACCG
The DNA here is from genome assembly GCA_051305935.1 of Thermoanaerobaculia bacterium. GTDB lineage: Bacteria > Acidobacteriota > Thermoanaerobaculia > Gp7-AA8 > Gp7-AA8 > JACPDH01. Next base: position 9,838 of record JBPPMG010000349.1, on the reverse strand, counting down.
CTCTCGCGCTCGTCTCCGACGCGCCGCTCAAGGAGCTCGCCAACCCGAACGTACCCGAGAACCCGGCGAAGGCTCCCTGGTACTTCCTCGGTCTGCAGGAGCTCGTCGCCTACTCGGCCGTCATGGGCGGGATCGGCATCCCGTCGATCGTTCTGTTAGGCCTCGGGCTGATTCCGTACCTCGATCGTGAGAAGGAGGAGACGGGGCTCTGGTTCGGCGGCCCCGGTGGCGTGCCGCTCGTGCTTCTATCGACCGTCTACGGCTTCGGAACGGCGCTTGCGCTCGAGACGTTCGCGATCCGGTTCGGGTGGATACGCGAGTGGTGGCCCGGCGTGCCGCAGCTGGTGATCACGGCGATCAACCCGGGCACCGTGCTCACCGCGCTCTACGCCGGATTCTCGATCTGGGCGGTGAAGAGGTGGGGCTCGACCCGCGCCGGCGCGCTCGCGCTCTTCACCTGCTTCCTCTGCGGATTCATCCTGCTGACCGTCGTGGGCCAGCATTTCCGCGGTCCCAACTGGGTCTTCTACTGGTCGCCATCGGAATGGCCGGGGCACTGAGATGAAGAAGAACAAGCATCTGCTGCTCTGGTCGAGTCTCGGTGTGCTTGCTTTGCTCGCCGTGGCGGCGATCCAGGAGAACTTCCAGAAGGAGTGGCGGCGCCACCAGTTGCGCGCCGACTCTCTCGCGGAGGGCGGCGTCGACATCAAGCTGCGGCAGGTCGTCGTGCCGAGCCTGAACGTGATCGACCGCTGCGTGTCGTGCCATGTCGGCATGGCGCCCGGCGAGCCGGCGATCGTAGGTGACAAGGTGCTGGGCGCGCACAAGCCGGTCGTCCACGATCCGGCGGAGTTTGGCTGCACGGTCTGCCACGGCGGTCAGGGACGAGCGACCGAGCGCGCCGACGCGCACGGCGACGCGCGCCACTGGCCCGAGCCGATGATCCCGGCGAAGTACGCCGAGGCCGGCTGCGGGACGTGCCATACCCACATCGAGGTGCCTAACTACGAGCTCGTGCTTCGCGGCGAGAAGCTGGTCGAGCGCTACGACTGCCTCTCCTGCCACGCGCTCGACGGGCGGGGCGGCACGTTACGGCCGCTCGCCGCGGCAACGATCGTCTCACCCGACCTGACGTACGTTGGCGTGCGCGGCTACGACACTCAGTGGTACGAGAAGCACATCGAGAAGCGCGCGGCTTCGCCCGAGGGGCCGTGGCACGCGTCGTTCGGCGACATCCCGGAGACGGACCGTGAAGCGTTGCGCGTGTTGCTCGACTCCCGAGTCGGCACGCCGCGCCTCGTCGAGGCGAAGGCACTCTTCCACACGCTCGGTTGCCGCGGTTGCCACAAGATCGGCGGCGTCGGCGGCGAAGACGGGCCCGACCTCACGCGCGAAGGCGAAAAGGATCCCGGCCTCGCCGATTTCACGCACGTGCCGGGGCCTCGTTCGCTCGAAAGCTGGTTCAAAGAGCACTTCCGGGCTCCGGCGTCGGTCGTGCCTGGCTCGAAGATGCCGGAATTCAGCCTGACCGAAGAGCAGATCGACCTGCTCACGCTCTACATGTTCTCGTTGCGGCGGAGCGATCTGCCGGAAGCCTACTGGCCGAAGGACCGGATCAAGGTCGTGCGATTTGGCGCGAGCGAGTTCTCCCGCGACGGCGAGACGCTCTATGGCACCTTCTGCGCGTCGTGTCACGGCGCCGCCGGAGAGGGGATGCGCTTCGCCGGAATGACGGCGTTCCCCGCGATCGCGTCGGAAGGATACCTCGAGCTTGCGTCGGATCGCTTCATCGCGGAGACGATCCGTAAGGGTCGTCCGGGACGCCGGATGGCGGCCTGGGGCAACGCGAACGGCCTTACCGACGAGGAAGTCGGCAAGGTCGTCGCACATCTCCGGGTGCTCGGCAACGGAGTCGTGCCGTCGGGGCCCGACGATCTGGCGGAGAGGCTGGGCGGCGACAAGGCGAAGGGCGCCGCGCTCTATGCCGTGCACTGCACGGGTTGCCACGGCAAGACGGGCGAGGGAGGCGAGGGGACGGCGCTCAACAACAGCGTGCTGCTCGCCACGGCAACGGACAGGTACATGGCGGAGACGATCCGGCTCGGGCGGCCCGGAACGTCGATGCCGACGTTTGGAATGGCGTCGATCGTCAGGCCGGCGCTGGCTTCCGACGAGATCGCGTCGATCGTCGCCCACATCCGCACCTGGGAGGTGACCCGATGAAGACACCGGAATTGAACCGGCGGCAGTTTCTCGAGGCGCTGAGCGCGGCGGGCTTCGGCGCGTTCGTGCTCTCGGCACGTTCGGGGTGGAGTCTCGACTCCGTCACGAATCCGCTCGCGGTCTATCCCGACCGCGGATGGGAGCACGTCTACCGCGACCTCTGGAAATACGACTCGAAGTTCTGCTTCACCTGCGCGCCGAACGACACGCACAACTGCATCCTCAATGCGTACGTGCGTTCCGGCGTGATCACCCGCATCGGCCCGTCGATGAAGTACGGCGAGGCGGAAGGGCTGCACGGGAACAAAGCGACGCACCGCTGGGACCCGCGCGTCTGCCAGAAGGGGCTCGCGCTGACCCGTCGCTTCTACGGCGATCGCCGGCTGCGGCACTGCATGGTGCGCGCGGGCTGGAAGAAGTGGGTCGACGCGGGCTTCCCTCGCGACGAGAACGGCAAGCCGCCCATCGAGTACTTCAACCGTGGCCGCGACGAGTGGATTCGTATGACGCACGCGGAAGCCGCTGCGTTCGTCGCGTCGGCCCTCACCAACATCGCGACGACGTACACGGGCGATGAGGGCAAGAAGCGGCTGACGGCGCAGGGCTACGAGCACGAGATGATCGACGAGATGAAGGGCGTCGGCACGCAGGCGATGAAGTTCCGCGGCGGCATGCCGCTGCTCGGCATGACGCGTGTCTTCGGCATGTACCGCCTGGCGAACTCGATGGCGCTGCTCGACGCGAAGATCCGGAACGTCGGGCCCGACAAGGCCGTCGGCGGGCGCGGCTTCGACAACTACTCGTGGCACACCGATCTGCCGCCCGGACATCCAATGGTCACCGGACAGCAGACGGTCGAGTTCGACCTCCACGCGGTCGAGCACGCGCGCACCGTCGTAATCTGGGGGATGAACTGGATCACGACGAAGATGCCCGACGCGCACTGGCTGACCGAGGCGCGGCTGAAGGGGACGAAAGTCGTCGTCATCGCGTGTGAGTACTCGGCGACGTCGACCAAGGCGGACACCGCTATCGTCGTTAGGCCTGGAACGACGCCGGCGCTGTCGCTCGGGCTGAGTCACGTGATCTTCAAAGAGAAGCTATGGGACCGCGACTACGTCGAGCGCTGGACCGACCTGCCGCTGCTGGTCCGGATGGACAACCTCAAGATGCTGCGCGCGGCCGATGTCTTCGGCGGCAGCCTCGCGACGCTTTCGAATCAGACGCGCGTCATGGGCAAGGACGACAAACCGGGCCCGGCGGGCGGCCACACGGACATGCTGATGACCGAGACGCTCCGCAACGAGTGGGGCGACTTCGTCTGGTGGGACGCCACGGCGAATGCTCCGCGTCCGATCTCGCGCGACCAGGTCGGGGAGAAGTCGCCGGTAAAGAACCCGCAGCTCGACGGCGCGGTCGAAGTCACGCTCGCGAACGGCACGAAGGTGCGCTGCCGGCCGTCGTTCGATCTGATGCGCGAGTACACCGACCACTTCGACCCGAAGACGGTCGAGGAGCTCACCTGGGCGCCCGCGAAGTCGGTCGAGGAGCTCGCGCGCTGGATCGCGAAGGTTCCCGGCACGACGCTCTTCGGCATCGGCATGGGGCCGAACCAGTTCTTCAACAGCGACAACAAGGACCGCGGGATCTTCCTGCTGGCTTCGCTGACGGGCAACGTCGGGCGGCTCACGGGCAACGTCGGCTCCTACGCGGGCAACTATCGCGTCGCGATGTTCAACGGCGCTCCCTTCTACATCAACGAGAATCCGTTCGACATCGAGCTCGACCCGACGAAGATGTCGCGCCCGAAGCAGTACTGGCGCGCCGAGTCGGCGCACTACTACAACCACGAGGACCATCCGCTCAAGATCGGCAACAAGATGCACACCGGCAAGTCGCACATGCCGTGCCCGACCAAGAGCATGTGGTTCGCGAACGCGAACTCGATTCTCGGCAACGTCAAGTGGCACTACAACACGGTCGTCAATGTGTTGCCGAAGATCGAGATGATCGCCGTCAACGAGTGGTGGTGGTCGACCTCGTGCGAGTGGGCCGACGTCGTCTTCGCCGTCGACTCCTGGGCGGAGCTCAAACACCCCGACATCACGGCGAGCGTCACGAACCCGTTCCTCTGCACTTTCCCGCGCACGCCGCTCAAGCGGATCTTCGACACGATCGGCGACATCGAGGTCTTCGCGACCGTCGGCGAGGCGATGGCGAAGAAGACCGGGGACAAGCGCTTCGCTGACATGTGGAAGTTCGTTCGCGAGGACAAAACGAGCGTTTACATCCAGCGCATCCTCGACAACTCCGCGAACGCGAAGGGATACAGGATCGAGGAGCTCGAGGCGAAGGCGGCGCAGGGCATTCCGGCGATCATGGAGAACCGGACGAACCCGAAGTCGGTCGGCTACGAGCAGGTGACCGACTCCCGCCCCTGGTACACCAAGAGCGGACGGCTCGAGTTCTACCGCGAAGAGGACGAGTTCATCGAAGCGGGTGAGAACCTCCCGGTTCACCGCGAGCCGATCGACTCGACCTTCTACGAGCCGAACGTCATCGTCGCTCCTCCGATGGAAGCGCTCCGCCCGTTCGGTCCCGAGAAGTACGGCATGAAGCGCGAGGACCAGTCGTGCGAGGCGCGGCAGGCGCGCAACGTCGTGAAGACGTGGGCCGAGACGAAGGTTTCGCCGCATCCTCTGAAGAAGGACGGCTACAAGTTCATCTTCCACACGCCGAAGTACCGGCACGGCGCGCACACGATGCCGATCGACACCGACATGATCGCGATGCTCTTCGGCCCGTTCGGCGACGTCTATCGCCACGACAAGCGGTCGCCGTTCGTCGCTGAAGGCTACGTCGACATCAACCCGGAGGATGCGCGCGAGCTCGACATCGAGGACGGCGACTACGTCTGGATCGATTCCGACCCGTCGGACCGTCCGTTCAAGGGCTGGCAGAAGAACAAGAAGGATTATGAGTTCGCACGCCTCATCTGCCGGGCGCGCTACTACCCCGGCACGCCCCGTGGCGTCACGCGCATGTGGTTCAACATGTACGGCGCGACGCCGGGATCGGTGGAAGGGCGGAAGCTGCGGCCCGACGGCCTCGCGAAGAACCCGCGCACGAACTACCAGGCGATGTTCCGTTCCGGCTCGCACCAGTCGGCGACGCGCGGCTGGCTCAAGCCAACCTGGATGACCGACTCGCTCGTCCGCAAGGAGATGTTCGGCCAGGAGATGAAGAAGGGCTTCATGCCCGACGTCCACTGCCCGACCGGCGCCCCGCGCGAGTCGATCGTGAAGATCACGAAGGCGGAGCCGGGAGGCCTCGACGCGAAGGGGCTCTGGCGGCCGGCCGAGCTCGGCATTAGGCCGAGATACGAATCGAAGGACATGAAGGCGTACCTGGCGGGATCGTTCATCGACGAAAAGCCGGGATCGGGATCGGGCTCGGACGCGCTTGCCGGGAAGAAGGAGCGATAAGCGATGGCACGCGTAAACAACTGGCAGATCGGCCGCGAGATGTCGTACTGGTACCCGGAGTCGCGCCCGCAGAAGCAGTTCGCGGCGATCTTCGACGTCAACAAGTGCATCGCCTGTCAGACCTGCACGCTCGCGTGCAAGACGACGTGGACCTCGGGCAAGGGGCAGGAGTACATGCTCTGGAACAACGTGGAGTCGAAGCCGTACGGCTTCTACCCGCTGGCCTGGGACGTGAACCTGCTCTCCAAGCTCGGGCCGCAGAAGTGGAGTGGCGAGAAGTACGAGGGGCAGACGATCTTCGAGGCGGCCCCGGCTGGCGAGCGGGTGTTAGGCTGGCGGCCGGAGGAGATCGACTACGCGCATCCGAACGTGGGCGAGGACGACTGCGCCGGCGCGATGATCGAGAACGGCGCCGCGCTCGCCGTGCCGCACATGTCGTGGTTCTACTACCTCGCGCGTATCTGCAATCACTGCACGTATCCCGCCTGCCTCGCGTCCTGTCCCCGCGGCTCGATCTACAAGCGCCCCGAGGACGGCATCGTGCTCGTTGACCAGGGACGCTGCCGCGGATACCAGGAGTGCGTGAAGGCGTGCCCTTACAAAAAGGTCTTCTACAACCCGATGACCGGGACCTCGGAAAAATGCATCGCCTGCTACCCGAAGATGGAGCAGGGGTTGCAGCCGCAGTGCTTCGTCAACTGCATCGGGAAGATCCGGATGGCGGGCTACATCTCCACGCCCGACAAGGCGAACCCGGAGAACCCGATCGATTATCTCGTGCACATCAAAAAGGTGGCGCTGCCGCTCTTCCCGCAGTTCGGGCTCGAGCCGAACGTCTACTACATCCCGCCGGTGCACGCGCCGGCGAGCTACCTGACTCAGATGTTCGGCCCCGGCGTCTACGACGCGATCAAGACCTATGAGTCGGCGAAGGACGACGCGGATCTCGCCGGGCTCATGGGCCTGTTCGGCTGCACCGAGCAGGTGATGGAGCGGTGGAAACGGGTGAACGACTCGGTGATCGGGATGGATGAAGCAGGCAAGGAGCTGGTCCGCGTCCCGCTTCGCGAGCCGATGCACGTTAGAGCTGCGTTCGACACGAAGTACGGCGTGCAGCGGACGAACTGCCCCTGAGGAGGATGCGATGTCGCGATTCATGAAACCAGCGAATGAGATCTTGCGCGCCGCCGATGTGGCGCAGGCACTCCTGCCTGCGCGCCGCCGAAGGCGGCCGGGTTCCGTCGGATGGAGAGATTCATGCGGCGCTTCGCGCCGCGCGCAGACAGGAGTGTCTGCGCCACATGCCGCTCTCCTGGTTTGCGCGATCCTGATTGCGCTCTTCGCCGTCTCCTGCAAGAAGGCGCCTAAGCCCACACCCGACGTCGTCGTCGTCGACCGGCCCGCGGTGACGCTCGATCCCAACGACCGTGCCTGGAAGGATCTCCCCGAGCACATCGCGCCTCTTCTGCTGCAGGACATGGTCGACCCGCGCCTGATGACGCCTTCCACGAGCGTCGTTCACGTCCAGGCGATGACCGACGGCAAGGACGTCGCGTTCCGCCTCAGCTGGGATGACGCCACCATGAACGACATGCCGGGCCCCGCGAAATTCACCGACGCCTGCGCGGTGCAGTTCCCGCAGAAGCCCGGGCCCGACCTCCCCGCGCCGCAGATGGGCGAGATGGGAAGGCAGGTGGAGATCGTCTTCTGGCGCGCGAGCTGGCAGGCGGTCGTCGACGGCCGGGGGGACACGATCAAGGACGTCTATCCAAACGCAGCGGTCGACCATTATCCATTCGATGCGGCGTCGCTGGTGCCTGGCTCGCCCGAGCAGAAGGAGATGCAGCAGCGCTACTCGCCGGCTCGCGCGACGGGGAACACCATGTCGGGACCGCGCGAGCGCCCCGTCGAGTGTCTCATCGCGGGCGGCCCCGGAACTCTGACTCCCGACCCGACGCTGAAGGGGAACGGGGAAGGGAAGTACGAGAAGGGCAGGTGGGTAGTCGTGATCTCGCGTCCGCTGCCCGAGGTGCTTCGCGCCGCGCCACGCTCGCAGGCCGCCTTCGCGGTGTGGGAGGGGAACCATCAGGAAGTCGGAGCCAGGAAGATGCGGACCGGCTGGGTTCCGGTCGTCAGGGAGCAGAAGAAATCATGAACCAGCGCGCCATCCCTGCGGATGTCAGGCAGCTCATCGAAGAATCGATCGCGTGGCGGATGTTCAGCCTCGCGTTCGAGCGGCCGCGCAACGGCTGGCGGGCTCACGTGGCTTCGATTGCAAGCGACTCCAGCGACGAGGTCGTTCGCAGCGTCGCGGAACTCGCGAAGGAACAGTCGAGTGAGGAGCTCTTCCTCAACCTGTTCGGCCCCGGGGGCGCGATCTCGCCGCGCGAGGTTGCGTACCGCGGGCTCGCCGATCCCGGGCATCTGCTTGCGGAGCTCGAGACGATCTACGGCGCGTTCGCGTACGAGCCGAAATCCGAGGAGTGTCCCGACCATGTTTCCGTAGAGGCGGGCTTCGTCGGGTATCTGCGGATGAAGCAGGCGTTCGCGCGCATCGTGGGCGACGAGGACTCGGAGCAGATCGCGGCCGAGGCCGCCGAACTCTTTCTCAAGGAGCATCTCGCGCCCGTGGCGCACGGCCTCTGTAAGCGTCTGGAAGACGACGATTCGTTCTACATCGGGCGGGCGGCGATGCTGATGCGCTCGCGGCTCGGCGACATCGAGGCTCCCACGATCGTGGAGCCGCCGGACGACGAGGACGAGCTGAGCTGCGCAGGAACCTGCCCGATCGACGAGGTGTAGCGTCACGGGATTCCCCCGCGCTACCATGCGCCCGTGCCCCCGATCGAACACGATTCCGACGGTGCAACCGTCTCACGGGAGTCGTTACCCTCGTCGCCGGCGGCGCGATTTTCGGCCGGTCAGATCGTCGCTGGGCGCTATCGAATCGTGGCCCTTCTCGGAAAAGGGGGCATGGGCGAAGTCTATCGGGCGGATGACCTACGCCTCGCGCAGACCGTCGCGCTGAAATTCCTCCCCTCGAGCCTCGCGGCGAACGCGCAGGCGGTCGAACGCCTCGTGTCCGAAGTGCGCATCGGCCGTCAGGTTTCGCACCCTAACGTCTGCCGCCTCTACGACCTCGTCGACTCCGAGGGCCAGCATTTTGTGTCGATGGAGTTCATCGACGGCGAGGATCTCGGCTCGCTGCTGCGGCGCATCGGACGCGTCTCGTCCGACAAGGCGCTCGCGTTCGCACGCCAGATCTGCGCGGGGCTGGCGGCTGCGCACGACCTCGGTGTCGTCCACCGCGATCTCAAGCCGGCCAATGTGATGGTCGACGGCCGCGGCGTTGCGCGCATCACCGACTTCGGCCTCGCGATCGAAGGCTCCGGCGGCGGCTTCGCCGGAACGCCCGGCTACATGGCTCCCGAGCAGCTGGAGAGCAGGCCGGCGACGCAGGCGAGCGACATCTACGCGTTAGGCCTGGTTCTCTGGGAGATCGTGACCGGGCGGAGGCTCTTCGACGGAGCTACCCTCGACGAGCTTCGGCGGCAGCACGCGGCCCCCAAGGGTCGTCCGTCGTTCTTCGCGAGCGATCTCGACCCGAGGATCGAGACGCTGATTCTCGAGTGCCTTTCCGAGCCGCCCGCCGAACGCCCTCGATCGGCGCGCCAGCTCCTCGACTCGCTCCCGGGCGCCGTGAGCGCGCAGTCGCCACCGTTGACGGCCTCGGCGCGCACACCGAAGCGCAGCTCGAGCGACCGGGAGACTTCCATCGCCTCGATTGCGGTCCTCCCATTCGAAAACCTCAGCGGTGGCGACGACGACTCCTTCGCGGTCGGGCTCGCCGAGGAGATCATCGGCGACCTCGGAAGAATCAAGTCGCTGCGCGTGATCGCGCGCGGCTCGGTCATGCGTTTCAAGGGAGCTCAGTCGTGCCGTCCCGTCGCGCTCGAGCTCGGCGTCACATTTGTGCTCACAGGGAGCGTTCGCAAGGCCGGCAATCAGCTTCGCATCACCGCGAATCTCGTCGAAGGGAGCTCCGAATCGCTCGTCTGGTCGGAGAAATTCAAGGGGACGCTCGACGACATCTTCGACATCCAGGAACAGATCGCGAAGACGATCGCAGA
>JBPPMG010000307.1:0-2589 GCA_051305935.1 Thermoanaerobaculia bacterium | reverse complement strand
TTCTTTGTCATGAACCCAGCACTTCGTGCTGGGCTATTGTCAGGCGTGCCTCCGGCACGCATCGCGCCGTGCGCATCGGCGGAGCTCAGTCATCGGCCGGGAGAATGCGAAACGTTCCTCTGGGGTAGGGGCGCATGGCTCGGAAGTGGCGTTCGTCCAGCGTGAGTACGTCCCGGGTGTGATGACGCTCGGCGAGCACGACGAGGGATGCGTCGGAGAGGCCGATGCCGAGGTCCAGGTACCTTTCGATGACGCTGGCTGCAGCCGCGATGTCGGACTTGTCGAACGAGGCGACCTCGTAGGCTCCTCGCGCGATGTCCTCCATCAGGGCGAGCTCGGCCTCGACCCCCGCAAACTTGTGAATCAGGTAGTCGAGCTCGGCCAGCACGAATGGCGAGATCACACGAGGGGGTTCGGCGCGCAGAAGTGCGCGCGCGCATTCCGCGTGCCGACGTTGATCCGGGAACAATGCTGCGAGCAATCCGCTCGTGTCAATCAGGATCAACGTCCAAAGTCCTCGAGCAGATCGTCGACGCGTTCGGCGATCGTCTCGTCTCCGAGATTCCTGCCAGTAAGCGGAACACGCGGGTCGGGGGGGCGGCGTTCCTCGATCGACGCCGCGATGGCGTCCCGGATCACGTCGGCCTCTGTGCGCTTCTCCCGCTCGGCGGCTGCCTCGACCGCCCTCTTGAGGTCATCGGTAAGGTAGATGGTCGTTCGCTTCATGCCATACGGAACGCCATACATCGATTCTGCATTCCGCGCCCGCGACGGCCGCGCGCCCCACCACTACCATCCCAGGACGCGCTCGTAGTAGGCGGCGTACATTGGGATCACGCGGTCAATCTGGTAGTGCTCGATCGCGAAGGCGCGGCCGGCTTCGCCCATGCTCCGGCGCTTCGTGTCGTCCTTGAGCAACGCGAGCGTACGCTCGGCCATCGCGTCGACGTCACCGACCTCGAGCAGGTAGCCGGTCTCGCCGTCGACGACGACTTCGGGCAGGCCACCGACGCGGGTCGCGATGACCGGGGACTCGCACGCGAGCGCTTCGAGCGCGGCCATGCCGAACGACTCGGTCTCGGACGGCAGCAGGAAGAGGTCAATCGCGCCTAACACTTCTTCCACTTTCGGCACGTGCCCGACGAAGATCACCTTCTCGCAGATCCCTTCCTCGCGACAGAACGCCTCGGCGCGCGAGCGGTCGGGACCGTCGCCGATCATCAGGAGCTTCGAGGGGACCTTGTCGTGAACCCTCTTGAACACCTCGAGCACGTCGAGCACGCGTTTGACGGGCCGGAAGTTCGAGACGTGGCAGAGCAGCTTTTCGCTTCCGGCGAAGAAGGGACGGATCTTCGTGTCACGCTTGAAGCGCGCCGGGTCGACGAAATTCGGAATCACCTCGATCGGCTTCGTGGTCGAGAAGTTCCGCACCGTGTCCTCGCGCAGCGAGTTCGACACGGCCGTGACGCCATCCGAGGCTTCGATGCCGAACTTCGTGATCGGCAGGTACGACGCGTCCTTTCCGACCAGCGTGATGTCGGTCCCGTGCAGCGTCGTGATGACCTTCGGGTGCGACCCTCCGAGGATTTTCTGCGCGAGGTACGCACTGATCGCGTGAGGGACCGCGTAGTGGACGTGGAAGATGTCGAGGTCCTCATACTCGGCGACCTCGGCCATCTTCGACGCGAGCGCGAGCGTGTAGGGACGGAACTCGTCGAAGAGCGGATACGACGTGACGCTGACCTCGTGGAAGCGGAGATTCTCGTGGAGCAATGTCAGGCGCGAGGGCAGGGCGTAGCTGATGAAGTGGATGATGTGACCGCGCTTTGCGAGCTCGATGCCGAGCTCGGTTGCGACGACGCCGGAGCCGCCGAAGGTGGGGTAGCACGTGATGCCGATCTTCAAGGGTCAGACCTCTCGTTCGCGGTAGGCCGCGGCGATGTCTTCGATCTGCGGCGGCTGTTTCGTCACGAAGCCTTCGCCGTACTCGGCGCCGATGAGCGCCCCGAAATGCCGCGCGCGCGCCTCGATCAGATCGATGAAGCCCTTCTTCGCGATCAGCGTCAGGCGCTCTTTCGACTTCGGATTGTGGAATTGCGACTTGTAGCAGCGCAGAGCCTTCATCTTCTGATCGAAGCTGTCGGTGATGTCGACCACGAAGGTCGGATGCGGAACGTAGTTCTGGATGAAGTAGACGACCGCGTCGGGACGGTGCGGCGGGTCGCCCGTCTCGATCTTCGCGAGGCCGGCGTAGAAGGCCGACTCCGTCACGATTTTCCCGGCGCGCGTGTGATCCGGGTGCCGGTCGTCCGGGTACGGGGCGAAGACGACTTTCGGGCGGTGTCGCCGGATGACCTGAATGATCTCGAGCTCCTGCTCTCTTCCCGTCGCGAGATTGCCGTCTCCAAAATCGAGTTGAAAGCGGAAAAGCGCGCCCAGCGTCCGGGCGGCGGCGAGGGACTCCTCGAGCCGTTTCTTCGCCGTGCCCCTCGTTCCCATTTCACCTCGCGTGAGGTCGACGAGCCCGACTTTCTTGCGATGCGCCACGGCTTCGAGAACGGCGCCGCCGGCGCAGATCTCCACGTCGTC
>JBPPMG010000306.1:0-7637 GCA_051305935.1 Thermoanaerobaculia bacterium | reverse complement strand
TCGATCATCACGTCGCAGCCCGCTTCGAGCAGGCTCTTCGCGACTTCGTAGTGCTTGTCGGTCGTCGTCGCCACCACGGCACACTCGATATGCTCCTCGAGCTCGTCGACGCTCGCAAAGCGGCGGAGCTTCAGGTTCGCTTCGACCTCTTCCGCCACCGCATCACGAAGCTCGACGAAGCCGACGACCTCGACCTCCGGCATCTCCGTGAGCACGCGCGCGTGCAATCTGCCGAGATAGCCGGTGCCGACCACGCCGATGCGCACCTTGTCCATCGCCCCTCCCGCCATCAGCGTACGACCCCGCGCTTCGACGCGCTCTTGATGAAGTCGGAGAAGTAACGCACCTCGGGGATGTCGCCGAGCTCCGCGTCGATCCGCTCCAGCGCTTCCTGCTGCAGCAGCTTCGAGCGGGTGAGCAGCTTGTACGCCTTGCGGAGCGCTTCGATCGACTCGGTGGAGAAGCCCTTGCGCTGAAGGCCGATGTGGTTGATCCCGTACGTCTTCGCGGGCCGCGATCCGACGGTCTTCACGAACGGGAGCGCATCCTGCGTGACGATCGTGTCGCCGCCGAGGAATGCATGGTCGCCGACGCGGCAGAACTGGTGGACCGCGGTGAACGCGCCGATCGTCGCGAAGTCGCCGACCTCGACGTGACCCGCGAGCGTTCCGCAGTTCGCGAAAATCACGTTCGAGCCGACGTGGCAGTCGTGCGCAACGTGCGAGTAGGCCATGAAGAGATTGTTCGAGCCGATCGTCGTCACGCCGCCGCCGCCCATCGTGCCTCGGTTGACCGTGACGAACTCGCGGAAGAGATTGTCGTCCCCGATCTCGAGCCGTGTCTTCTCTCCGCCGAACTTGAGGTCCTGCGGGTCGGTCCCGAACGATGCGTTCCCGGTGAGGCGGTTGCGCTTGCCCAGTTTCGTCGGCCCCATGATTCGGACGTGCGGGCCGATCTCGCTGCCGTCGCCGATCTCGACGCCGGCCTCGAGGACTGCGTACGGCCCGATCTCGACGTCACTCCCGATGACCGCGGTTGAATCGACGATCGCTGTGGGATGGATTTTCGCCATGCGTCCTACTCCGGCCTGTTGCCCATTACGCTCAGAATCTCCGCCTCGGCGACGACGTTGCCGTCGACCGTGGCGACGCCACGAACTCGCGCCGAGTTCGAACGGCGCTGAATGCACTCGGCTTCGATGATGAGCTGGTCGCCCGGCACTACCGGCCTGCGGAAGCGCGCCTTGTCGACGCCACCGAAGAGGAAGAGCTTCGAGTCGCGGTCAGGCAGATCCACGAGAAACATCAGCGCGCCGCACTGCGCCATGCTCTCGAGAATCAGCACTCCCGGCATGATCGGAGCGCCGGGGAAGTGTCCCGTGAAGTGAGGCTCGTTGGCGGTGACGTTCTTGATCGCCTTCACCCGCTTGCCTGGCTCGAGCTCCAGCACCCGGTCGACCAGCAGCAGCGGGTAGCGGTGAGGCAGCAGTTTCATGATCTCCTGGATCGTCAGCATGCGAGTGTCACTCCCCTTTGTCCGCGAGTTTGCGCTCCAGCTCGGCGACGCGGCGTTCGAGCTCCTTCACCCGCCCGAGCTGCTTCGGCATCCGGGCAAGCGTCGCGTCGTTGCGCAACTTCTCCCCGAGCGGACGGGCCGGTGAACCCGAAATCTGGATCGGTCCTTCCCAGTCCTTCGTCACCGCCGACTGCGCCGCCACCACTACCTGGTTACCGAGCTTGATGTGCCCGACCAGCCCTGACTGCCCCGCCATGACGCAGTAGTCGCCTAGCTCCGAGGAGCCGGACACTCCCACCATCGCAACGAGAAGGCAATGTTTCCCGACGTGAACGTTGTGTCCGATCATGACGAGGTTGTCGATCTTCGTCCCGTCGCCGATCACCGTCTCGCCGAGCGCAGCGCGGTCGATCGTCGTCGACGCGCCGATCTCCACGTCGTCGCCGACGCGCACGATGCCGATCTGCGGGATCTTCATGTGCCGCCCGCCGGTCGTCGCGAAGCCGTAGCCGTCCGAGCCGATCACCGCGCCCGCGTGGACGATGTTCCGCTCGCCGAGAATACAGCCGTGGTAGAGAGTCACGTTCGGGTAGAGCAGCGACCCGCGTCCGACGCGCGCGTCCGCGCCGATCGAGCATCCGTCGAAGACGACGCACCCGTCGCCGATCTCGGCATTCTCCCCGATGGAGACGAACGGCCCGATCGCGACTCCCTTGCCGAGGCGCGCCGTCGGCGCCACGGAGGCGAGGGGCGACACGCCAGTCGGAGGACCCGGCACGGCAGCAAACCACTTCGTGAGGATCGACGCGAGCGCTACGTAGGGGTCGTCGACCCGAACGAGCCGCAGGGAGTCCCCCGAGTGCTTCCGCGAGACCAGGATCGCTCCGGCGGCCGAGGAGGCGACCTGCGCCTCGTACTTCGGATTCCCGAGGAACGAGATATCCGCGGGACCAGCGTCCGCAAGGGTCTTTACCCCCGAGATCTCGAGCGAGCCGTCGCCGGAAAACGCTCCGCCCACGAGCTCGACGATGTCACGTAAACGTACGCCCGCCATCGGTCGCGCATTGTAGCAGCAGAGCCTCGGGCTGGACGCAGACCTGCCGGGAGAGCCGATGAGCTGGGCCGGTGAGGAAGCTGACCGAGGCGCCCGACTGGTCGAAGGCCCGGCTCAATTCTGCCGAGCGCTTCGCTCCAGCTCCTGGAGCCGCTGCTCGAGTTGCTGCACTCGAGACTTGAGCTCGTCGAGCTCGCGATCGAAGTCCGCCCGATTCAACGAGCGCGCCTCGAGCCTTGCTACCGCGGCGACGAGCGCCTGATACTCGTTTTCGAGTCGGTCGAATCGAACGTACAACGAATCAAAATGAGTCAACGCCTCGCGTCGGGCTCCAGCAACCTCGTCCTGCAGGCCGGACACCTGCGTGCGAAGTCCATTGATTCCAGTCTCGATCTGCGACGCGATGTCGCGGCGAACCTGGTCGAGCAGCTTGAGGATCTCTTCAGACATCGGATGAAGCGTAGCACGACCCCGGACCAAAACCAGTCCGCCACGCAGCGTGGAGTACATTCGTGCCCGCGTCGCCTCATCCACACACCACTGCCGCTGTCTTCGACCTCCAGGAACACTTCGCCGTCGCAGGATCCCGCACGCAGCGTGAGGATGCCTCCGTCGGGCATCGCATCGCGTGCATGCTTGAATCTAAGGGTCCTTCTTCTACGGTTTGCGCCTGCAGAATTGAGGAGCGTCGACAATAGTGGCCTGGCGGCGCGCGGAAACTACAACCGCCTCGGAAACTCTCCTGGTCCGACACGCGGGAGTTGGATCCTTGCGTGCCCTCCGGCCTGCTCACGTTCGATCCCGCCTTCGCCAGGATCAGGCCAGGGATGCCCATCGGATCGACGCGGGAAAGAGGGTGCGGGGGTCCCAGATCCTCCCGGGACTGCAAGCCCGTGCCCGGGCGCAGCGCGGCGAACACGCGGTGATCGCGCGCCGCAGCAGACTCTTTATGGAGACTTCGGGCGAAGGCGCCGACCCGTTACCTTGTCGTAGGCACGGAGCAGACGTGAGAGCTGCTCCTTTTTCAGGACGAGGCGCTTTGTCAGGCCCCAGGGGCTGCGGCCCCTTTGATACTTGAAGTCAACCCACTTCGCCCTTGGAGTTCCGTGTCGAAAGGTCTCCCAGACCATGGGGAGATACTCGTCATCCAGGAGCAACCCTACGATGTGTTTGACACTGACCCTCTCCGGATCGCCGCGCCGCAGTCGATAGGTGATGTACAGCGAGCGGCGCCCGCATTTGCACGTGCGACGCAACAGACTCTGATCCCAGCCGCTGGACGCCAGCTCATCCCAGATGAACGCGGCAATGCTCCTGGACTCGCAGACAGCGAGCCAGGCCGGACGATCGCCGCAAGAGATGCACTGCCACCAATACCGTGCCATGCAAGTGGCCGCCTAACGATCCAGCGCTCACGCGCGCCGGATGCTGACGCGACGATTGTACGCCTTGCGAAGATGGAAGGTAGCGGCTCGCGGCGCGGGCAGCGAGGACGAAGAGGAGGGTCGCGGCTGCGACCGCCCGTGACCGAACTCACCTGCCGAAAGGCCGCGCATCACGATGCCGTGTGCCCACCCGTGCGATTCACGAAGTGGCGCGGTCGAAGCAGGTTGCGTCGCCGCGATCATCGCCATAGATTCATGCAAGGGATATGGAGTGCCGCCCACCCTGGCCGTTGGCAGATGCCAACGAACGAGGCATCAAACAAGGAGGAATGTGCATGAGAAAGCGAACGGGCCTGTTTCTCGTTTCAGTGGCTACCCTGGCCGCAACGATACTGGTCGCACAGGAGAAAAAGACCAGCTACTCACCGGTCGTGCTCAACGAGAGCTTTGCTGAAGTCATGCAGCGGATGACCGCTGCGAAGCCGGCGATCATGAGCCGCCAGAAGGCGCTGCTCGAGCAGCGCTATGATCTGGCGGATCGTCCCGCTCCGGGCGCGACGATGTTCCGCGGCAAGCCGCTGCAGAGCGGTCCCCGGGCGCGGCTCGCGTCCGGCATGACGTGGGAACGCCTCGCGGCGATGACCCCCGAGGAGATCCGCAAGCAGAATGCGTTCCCCGCGGGCTACCTTCCCTTGCCTCATATGAATCAGGCGGAAGGAGGCATGGTCTTTCCGCAGGTTCACATCGACGAGTTGAAGAAGCAGACGGGCCGCGACCTAACACGCTTCGACCTCGACTTCGATCTGCCGCAGCATTTCCTCCCCGAGTTTCCTCCGCCGATGTTTCTCACGACGCGTCCCGATCTCGGCGATGTCTCGCAGGGTCATCTCATCACGACGAAGAACTTCTTCGAACTGTTCGACGGCGTGCTCAACCCGAAGGACATCGAGGGGCTGCGCCTGCTGGTGACGCCGTTCCCGCAGCAGCAGTTCAACAACACGCATGATCGCCGCTCCGCGGCGCCGCATGACGGCGTGACGTGCTTCGACTGCCACGCCAATGGACACACGAACGCCACGACACATCTGGTCGGCGACATCAGGCCGCAGGAGATCCGCCGGCGCATCGACACGCCGAGCCTGCGCGGAGTCAACGTCCAGCGGCTCTTCGGCTCGCAGCGCGCGCTCAAGTCCGTCGAAGACTTCACCGAGTTCGAGCAGCGTGCGGCCTACTTCGACGGCGATCACGTCATCGCGGCGAAGAAAGGCGTGAACGTCCTGGAGAGAGGCACGGAGGTCCACTTCATGTCCGAAGTGCAGAGCCTGCTCGACTTCCCCCCTGCGCCGAAGCTGGCGTTCGACGGAAAGCTCGACCCGGCGAAGGCGACGGAGGCGGAGCTGCGGGGCCAGGCGATCTTCTTCGGCAAAGCCAACTGCGGCTCCTGTCATCCGGCACCGCACTACACGGACCTCACCATGCACAACCTGCAGGTGCACCGCTTCTACGACACGAAGAACATCAACGGCCGGCTCACTGTGGCGGAGGGACTGACCAAGACGTTCCCGCTCCGCGGCATCAAGGACTCGCCGCCGTATCTGCATGACGGCCGGCTCCTCACGCTGGAAGACACCGTCGAGTTCTTCAATCTCGTGACGGGCACGAAGCTGACGGAGGCGGAAAAGCGCGACCTGGTCGCGTTCATGAAGGCGCTGTAGCGACGAGAAGCCCCGCAGCGATTGCCGTCTGCGGGGCTTCCCTTGTTGCAGGCCATACCCCGAGATTACGCAGGAATGTAGGTCAACCTGATCACATCCCCGTCAATCCGATCGTTGGTCACAAGGCGCAGCGGCGGCCGGGGTCCGGCGAAAAATGGCTTGCCGCGACCGAGCACGACGGGGTGCAGGTAGATTCGATACTCGTCGATCAGACCAAGGTCGGTGAGGCTCCTCGCCAGGTCCGGGCCAGCAATTTCGATCTCCCCGTCGCGCTCGGTCTTCAGCTCCCGGATCGCGCCCTCGAGATCACCCTCGACGAGCCTGGCGTTGGGGCCGACCGACTTCAACGAGCGCGAGACGACCCATTTCGGCTGGTTCCGCCACGCCGCAGCGAAAGCCTGTTCCTCTGTATCCCACTCAGGATGATCGTCGTCCCAGTAACGCATGACCTCGTACATCTGGCGACCGTACACACTGCCCGCCTGCCGCTGGGCCTCCTCGATGAAGTGGCGGAAGAGCGTGGTGCCTGGCGCAAACGCCATGTGGTCGACGTAGCCGTCCAGGGACTGGTTCAGTCCGAACACCAGCTTAGCCATATCTCATCCTTTCTTCACGCGTCCGAGCAACAACCAGGGCGGAGCGAACAAGGAGGCGCGCGAAATGTTGCACCGGGTGATGCCTAACGTTTGAGCTGAGCGGCACCCGCCGGGAAGGCGCTTGGCCCGCGAGACGGATGATGAACTACACCGGCTCGCGGGCCAAGCGCCTTGCCGGTGGGTGTCCGCTCGAGCGAAGGGTTAGGCCACCGTGCGCCCACCCGGTTTACCAGCTTGTAGTTTGCAGCCACCATACAAGCGCCGGGATGAAGACGAGCGCGGCCAGGCCAAAGGAAAGGTAGTTTCCGCTCGCAGGGTTGAAGTCTTGCCAGATACGCGGCCACTTAAGCCGCATGACAAGCCTGCCTATGGCGACATCGAAGGCAGCCATGAAACCGGCAAGACCAAGCCCCAAGTACAAATGCTGGTTGACTCCGGTTAACCCGATGCCAGGGACCAACAGGTAGCAGACGAAGAAGGCCAGCAGACTGCCGGACACGACACTGAGCTTGATGGCCAGAGCCTTGCCGACTCTTGGCGCGAGTAGGACTGTTCTGGCAATGCCGTGCAGCATTTCAGCGCCCGCGAGGACGACGCATAAAGACAGGATTCGAACTGGATCGACGGTTGACATTGCGTGGAACTCGGCCCTCGGTGTCCTAACGCCAGCGCTGAGCGGTTTCAACGCGCCCGCGCTGCGCGAACAGGTTACCAACACTTGGAGCGGCGCGTTGAAAGCCGCTCGAGCGCCAAGTTATGCGGCCAAGAACCATCGTCTCAACTCGTACAATTTTTGTGCGTAGGGCACGAAGAGTTGAAGGAGCACGTACGCCTGCTCGCGCGGCACGAGTTTACCCGTGGGGTGTCCTGACTGATTCCGGATGTTCCGGACCATCGACAGAATGCCGAGGAAGTTCGTTTCCAAATCTTCTCGGATCTCCGCGGGAAGGCTCTTGGCGTCCTGTTGAAGAAGATTCCGGAACTTCTCAATCTTTTGAAGAATCGTCCGCTCCTTCTGCACGGCAGCGTATCTCTGACCGTGAGTCTTGCTCGCGACTGCTGCTTCGAGCAAGATCAAGAAGGTCTGTTCAGCGGCAACGCCGATCATGACCGTAGCTGAGAGGACGCAACCGCTACGAAACGCCTGCATCGCTTCTTCGATGTAGAGCAAACCGGTTGGGTGAAAGTCGGCGATCGCCGCGTTGATCAGTTTCGTGTACGACGCCACGTCATACAGATAGTGGGGCATCCGGGAATCGAGTGGATTGTAGCAGCACGATTTGGCCTATGGAAAAGTGGAAAAGGCGCCCACCCAGCCACCGCCTTTCCCACTTTCCCACAGGCCCTGCCGCGAGCGACGAGAGGCGTTTAA
>JBPPMG010000237.1:0-20255 GCA_051305935.1 Thermoanaerobaculia bacterium | reverse complement strand
CCGCCACGAAATGCGCCTAACCCGGACCCGGCGAACCTGGCCCGCCATTCGCAGGCTCAGTCGCTTCGCTCCAGGCAGCGCCGACCATCGAGAGGATTCTCTTTTCCGACTCGAAGCTCGCGCGGCCGATCGCCTCGCCGAGCTCGACCCACTCGCAGTCGTCGACTTCGGAAAGCTGCGGGCGCATCTCGCCGCTGGTGTAGCGCATCAGGTAGAAGTCGACTTCCTTGCGGATGAGCTTGTCGTTCGCGCGGAAGAAATACTCGATCCGGTCGAGGAGAGAGACGATCTCGGCGCTCAGGCCCGTCTCCTCCCAGACCTCACGCATGGCGGCCTGTTCGGTCGTCTCGTCGTCGTTCGGCGCGCCCTTGGGCAGGCCCCAGCGGGAGCGGCCGCGTGTCGCGATCATTGCGACGCGAATCGTGCCAGCTTCCTCAAGGACGACCACACCACCCGCGGAGTGCGCCTGAACCGCCTGCCGCTTCGATTTGTTCACCTCGTGTGATTCTAACGCACCGCGCCGTCGGACATCGATCGCATCACGCGAGGTCGCGCCGCGGAGTCATTTCGAGTTACCATGAGCGCCAGTCGAGTTTCCGACTGCAAGACCAAGGAGGCTCCGTTCATGCCAGCATCCACGGGTTTGATCACGGTCGTGGGCATCGTCGTGGTCGTCGCCCTCGTGCTCGTCCTCGTCCGCTTCCTGAGCCACGACAAGATTGACGCACTCCTCAAGAAGAGGCGCGCGAGCTCGATCCTGGCGACATCCGCCGAGTTCATCGAGGGACCGACCCACATGGAGGTCGCCCTCTCGCTCGACCCGCAGAAGCTCTACTACGAGAACGGCGACATGCAGGCGTTTCTCGAGCTCGCGAACGTCGACGAAGTCGAGTACGACGACGATCTCATGACCGGCGGCCGCAAAGTCGAAGGCGAAGTGCTCCGTCTCCGGGCTCACGGCCACACGTTCGAGTTCGTCATCGCGAAGGCCGAGGCTGCGAAGTGGAAGCAGAAGCTGCCGAAGCATCGCATCGACGACCCGGGCAACGTCCACGCGGCCGGCGCGAGCGCCTGACGCCGGAATGCCGGCCGGAAGCGGCCTGTTCGAGCGGATTGACAAGGCGGGAAGCGGTGGCTAGAGTAGCCGCCTCTCGCGGCGTCCCGATCGATCGGGGTGTGGCGCAGTCTGGTAGCGCACCTGCTTTGGGAGCAGGGGGTCGGAGGTTCGAATCCTCTCGCCCCGACCAGTTTTCCTTCGGGTATACGCATCGCGACGCGCTTTGGCACCGGTTCGAATGGTGGGTGTAGTTCAGTCGGTTAGAACGCTGGATTGTGGATCCAGAGGTCGAGGGTTCGAACCCCTCCATCCACCCCATATGACCCAGTGCTGAGTCGTGAGTGCTGAGTGAATCCTTCCAGTGGTTCCAGCCCGTAGCTCAGCTGGATAGAGCAACAGCCTTCTAAGCTGTGGGTCCCGGGTTCGAGCCCCGGCGGGCTGGCCAGGAAATACCCCAACAAAACCACCGCTGCTCAGGGACTCCCGCCTTAGTTGCGCCATGGGTCCCAATCGTCACACTGTCTCAGAAAATATCGTATGATCGCAGCCGGTCACACTCCAAAGTGTGACTGGGAGTGTGATCATGGACGACCTTCCCCCGAAATCGAGGCGTCGAAAAGGCCGCGACCGTGACGGGATCTTCGAGCGGAAACGCGACGGCCGGGTGTCCTACGTTGCCCGCGTTGTGCTGAAGGATCCCGAGACTGGCCGCCGGCGCGAGCTCACGAAAACCTGCTCTTCGTACCCCAGTGCGAAAGAGGCACGGAAAGCACTCGAGGACGATGCAGAGAAGATCCGTCGCGGTGTGATCTCTCTCTCGGCCCCGCGAACGTTGGGGGAGTTGCTCGTCGCTTTCGAGAAACAGGTCCTCGCCATTGCCCCACGGTACGACCCGGTTTCTGGCGCGAAGCTCAACAAGGGATACGCGCCGCGCCTTCTCGTTTCGTTGCGTGCACACTTCCCGAAGTACCTCGAGTTCTTCGGGGATTCGACGGAATTGAAGGCAATCTCTCCCGCGATGCTCACGCGCTTCCGCGAGGAGAGGTTGTCCGCCCCGGTGACCTTTCGCAACACGCGAGGGGCCCTCAAGGGCGAGCTCGTTCGCGACCGTGGAAAGCTCTCGTCCGAAGAGTTCGAAGCGCTTTCAGCGGAAGAGCGTGGAGCGTACGCGCCGACGACCAGGCCGCGAACTGTTGCCACGGTGAACCGCGAAGTGAGCTTTCTTCGCCGTCTCCTTTCGTTCGCCGTTGAATGCGGAGCGATTGAAAGCAACCCGTTCGGGCGTCGCTCGCGGCTCGTCGCGGCGGAGCCTCACCGAACTCGGACGCTCTCACTCGCCGAAGAAGAGGGCTTGCTGCTCGCAGCCTCGCAGGAGTCTCGGGCGCACCTGAGACCGCTGTTGACGCTGCTTCTCGACACCGGAATGCGAATCAACGAGGCGCTTTGCCTAACATGGGAAGACGTCCGGATCGAGACGAGCGTGATCGAAGTTCGAGCGGAGACGGCGAAGACACGAACCGGGCGGCTCGTCCCGGTGACGGCGCGCCTTGCGGAGGAGCTACGGCGCATCAGTCCGGATGTGGCGCGGGGCAGAGTCTTCGGCGAGTTGAAGAGCGTGCGCCGATCGTTCGCAACAGCGTGCCGAATCGCACGAATCGACGGTCTCCGACTTCACGACCTTCGACATACTGCCGGCTCAAGACTCGCCGCGCGACTTCCGTTGACCGAGGTTGCGAACATCCTCGGTCACCGATCACTCGAAACCACCCGGCGATATTCAAACCCGACTACCGAGCGACTGACTCGCGCGGCCGAGGCGCTCGAGGCATATCAATCTGATGAGCGGAAGAACGCCCAGGGCCTGAGCGGAAACGAGCGCAAGGAGCCGGAGGCAAACTGATGAAACAGCGCTCATCGAAGGGTGAACAGGAGGCCCCATCAGTCACCGAAAAGGTCTCGCGGGAGCTGGCAGATTTCACCGCGTTCGTTGTGAATTGCGTTCACCGTGGAGTGGGTAGGCTCCCCTCCGCCGAGACCGATCTCTTGTTGCTTTGCGAACAGGTCGCGAAGAACGGAGGGCTTTCCCACGAGCACGAAGAGCGCCTCTTGCAGCCAGTGCTTTCAAAATACGGGCTTCAGATCTTCACCGTTGCCGCCATGCTCCGAGAGAATGGCCCGTTCGGGGTGGACGATGCCGTCTATCGAACGATTCGCGCGTTTGCTCAGGCTGACTTCCTTGTATCCCTCGCGTTTACCCAGAGCCTGGCGCTCGCATTGCTTCAAACGGGGGGACGCGGCGAACCCGGCCAGCCGTTGATCCAAGACGACCTGATTAGGGTAGTTGAGGACGCCGATCGCGCTGCCGTCCGAAACCTAAAGGACGCGGTGGATCGCTCGCTCCAGATCATCGTTCCCGTGAAAGCGGGCCGCGGGGCTGAAAAAGCGAAACGCGACTTGGCTACGGTCGCGGCGCTGCAATCGCCGCTACTGAACGAGCCGGGAGCGCGCATGAAGGCGGCGGACGCAATTCGGAGCGCAGCTCGAAGCCGAGACGATACCGATCCGGATAACGTCAAACAGAACATCCGCCGACAAAGAAGGCGTCAGCAGAAGCCCCCGAAACGCACCTAGCGAAGCAGTACCTTCAAAACTAAATTCTATTCTGTCGCCTGACTGGCTGGCATCGCTGGACTACTTTTGTCTCAGATTGAGACGAAGGGAGACACCGCATGCAACAGCCTAACCCGCACGATCAGCCCGCCGCCTGCCTCTCCGTGCCGAGGCTCGCCACGTTTCTCGGTGTGAGTCGCGCAACAGTCTGCCGGGCTCTCGCGGCAGGCCAGCTGAAGCACCATCGTTTCCGCGGTCGCGTGCTCTTCACTCCGGCGGATGTTCAGGCGATTCTCGCTGCGACTGAGTGGAAGGCCCGTCGCGGAGTGGCCGCATGAGCGCGATCGCTCCGCCGGTTTCTCCCGAAATTGGTCCGGATGGTGCCTTCACGCCAAGGGCGTTCACGAAGACCGAAATTGCGCATTTTCTTTCCCGCGTCGACCGCGCCGAGGGCATCCGATTCGCTCAGTGGGGACTTCTCCGCGAGTGGTTCACGCCGAGACCGGCCGCATTGCCCAGCCTTCTCGACGACGTTTCGCAAGTGGCACTCGGCGGCGTTCCGAGAGTAGTCACCGAACTTCTCAGGGCTACCGCTCGCGGAGTCGCCGAACGATATGCACGGCGGATCAAACGCTTGACGTTCGAGGCGTACGGCCTCGATCTCCGAGAGCATCGTCGCATTATCCACCGTGCCGAGACGCTGGCCCTTGCGACGTTCGTTCGCGATCGCGCGAGTGATGGTGTGCCCGGTGGGCGCGAACACGTCGCGCAGTTGTTTCCGATGCTCCCGCGACACGTCCCTCTCGTCGAGCCGATGACACCATGGGAAGCCGAACAGCGATTCCTGCAGCGGCTTCACGAACTCTGCGAGGAGCGCGAAGGGGGCCGACTGTGATCTCCCTCCGCCGCTTCGTTCGTCGCGTCTATCACTCGATTCTCTTCGCCTTCCTGATGGCACGTCGGGATCCATCCACCGATGCGCTCTACGAATTCTGGATTTCGCTCGATCCTAAACCTCCGAGGCCGAGCGAGTTCGCCGCTGCGCGTCGCGTGTTCTCCGACGTGTTCATCGGGAAGGTCATCACCTGGCGCTCCGAGCTCGGACCCGAAGGCCTCGACGTCTTGCGTCGCGACCTTGTCGGAGCATGCCGGCGTGCGGCCTGGGAGGGTGACTCCCGGTGAACCGTCACGCTCGCGTCACGCATCGTCACGCATTGTC
Source organism: Thermoanaerobaculia bacterium (assembly GCA_051305935.1). GTDB lineage: Bacteria > Acidobacteriota > Thermoanaerobaculia > Gp7-AA8 > Gp7-AA8 > JACPDH01. The sequence goes on along the minus strand of JBPPMG010000237.1, from coordinate 15,369 downwards.
ACGCTCCTCCAAGCGATGGGGGTGCGCATGACGAAGGTCTACACGAAGCTCTACGTGAAGACGCTGAAGTCGAGCATCATGCGCGCCCCGTTCCAAGTTCGCGCGGTCTTCATGCACCTTCTACTGCTCTCGAAGGATCTCGGCTTGAAGGGCCTCGTGCCGCGGGACCACTTCTACCTGGCTCGCGTCCTCGCGATTCCGGAAGACGTGCTCGAGGGGGCGATCAAGGTGCTGCTCGATCGCGACGAGTTCAACGCCGACGACGAGTTTGAGGGTCGACGCCTCGTCGTCGAGGGTGAGCACTACCGAATCGTCAGTTGGTCGCGGTACCAGTCTGACCCCGACCCGACGCACGCGGAGAGGCAGCGGAGGTATCGCGAGAATCAGAAGTCGAGTCAAGAGCGTGACGCGTCACTCCGTCACAGTGACGGTAGAGGGACGGGTAGCGACGCGTCACCCCGTCACCGTGACGACGGAGACTTAGAGACAACAACTACTACCCCCCTCACTGTCGTTCGGGGTGCGAAGGATGGGGGGCGAGCAGAGAAACCGATCGACCCCGGGGCCGCACGACTGGCCGGAGTCCTACTCGATGGGCACCTTCGCCGCGATCCCGACTTCGTCATCGAGGCGAAACGACCAGCGACCATCGAACGCTGGTCGCGCGACATCGAGAAGCTGCTCCGGTTAGATCACCGATCACCGGAGCAGGTAGAAACCGTCATTCGGTTCTGCCTCACCGATTCGTTCGAGCAGGCGAACGTGCAGAGCGGGGCGAAACTGCGCGAACGCTTTCCGGCGCTTCTGCAGAAGGCGACGACTCGTCGCCAGACATCTACCGCCAACCGCCCCTTCGTGGCGCAGCTCTGAGGCCGATCATGCAGACCGTCGAGACAGCGATTCGCACGATCGGGGACGCGGTGAGCCGTCAGGGGCGGCCGTTCCGTCAGCAGCGGAGCGGCGCGTGGACGATGGTGACATGTCCAGCACACGAGGATCAGAAGCCGAGCCTCGCGGTTGGTGAGTCATCCTCGCGCGGCGTCGCGCTGAAGTGTCACTCGGGGTGCTCATTCAAGGCCGTCGCCGACGCCGCGGGGCTCGACCTTCGCGACGAGGCGGCCTCGCACAGCGGGGAGGCTCCGTGCACTGGCGACACGTTCTACACGTACTGCGATCGCAGCGGCGCGCCGGTTCTCCGCAAGATTCGGAAGCCCGGGAAGCGCTTCGTCTGGGAACACGCCGACGGCCGCGACGGATGGACAACCGGAACCGACGGCCGGAAAGCTGGTCTCTATCACGCAGAGAAACTCGACCGGAATCCCGAGGCGCTCGTCTGGGTCGCCGAGGGAGAAAAGGACGCGGGGCGGCTCACGCGTGAAGGTCTTCTCGCGGTCTGCAATCCGCATGGCGCGGGCGAGCCCGATCTCAGCCCATACCTCGACGCCCTGCGCGGCCGTGACGTTGCGATCCTCTACGACGACGACCGGAAGGCCGCGGCGACGAGCGCAAAGAATCCGGGGCTGCTCCACGGCGAGAAGTGGCTGGCCGCCCTCGAGGGCGTCGCCCGCTCTGCGCGGCTCGTTCACCTTCCCGTTCCCGACGCCGCGGAGAAGTTCGACGTGTCCGACTATCTCGACGCGGGCGGCTCGATCGCGAACCTTCAGGAGCTCTACCGCACGGCCGCAGGGACGGCGCGCGATGAGCGCGAGCGGCGCCTTATCGTTCGTTCGCAAGACCTCGACGCCTGGGCGATCCTCGAAAGTGAAGAGGATCCCGGAGTATCAACGGGCATCCGCGCGCTCGATCCCGTTTACCGCGTCGGCCGTGGCCTGCTCGACATATGGACGGGCATTCCGAGTCACGGGAAAAGCGGGATGCTCGATCAGATCAGCGTCAACCTTGCTCGCCTCCACGGATGGCGCTTCGCGATCTACTCAGCCGAAAACCTTCCCTATGCGGGCTACAAGGCGCGCCTGCTCGAGAAGTGGTCACGGCGCCGACTCCGTCGATCGCGCTTCGACGAGGCCCCACGAATCACGCGAACGCAGTACGAAACGCTCACGAGTAACTTCGATTCGCACTTCTCGTTCATCGCGGCCGAGGACGGGCAGACCGTTGACTCGATCCTCGAGGCCGCATCCCTGCTCGACGACGAGCGCAAGATCGACGGGTTGATTATCGATCCGTGGAACGAGCTCGACCATTCACGGCCCGAGAAGTTCTCGGAAACCGAATACATCAGCGCGGCGCTTGGCCGGCTGCGTCGCTTCGCGCGTGCACGCTCGATTCACGTCTGGATCATCGCGCACCCGACGAAGCTGACCGCGTCGCCAGATGGCTCCTACGCCGTTCCAAGCATGTACTCGATTTCCGGCTCCGCGCACTGGGCAAACAAGGCTGACGTCGGCGTCGTCGTGTGGCGTGACAAGGCGATCCTGTCTGACGGCTTCCCGAGTACCTGCACGAAGTTCTACGTCCGAAAAATGCGCCGCTCGCAGTTCGGCCAGGACGGAGAAGCGGAACTGGCCTTTGTCCGGACGTACGAGGGCTACGAAGATCCCGTGGAACCGAGAGTCTACCCGCACGAGGTGAAGCCTTGAACGCCCCGCACGTCAGCGTGTCGAACGTCGTGGCGGGCGAAGGCGTGACCCGCTTCGCATGCGATGTTCGCGTGACGATCGCTGAAGGCGCAGTACTCGTGATCCGTGACGCGCGGCTCATCGAGACGGCTCGCGGCGGGCGGTTCGTCGGCTGGCCGCGTCGCCTCCACGGCGAGCACTTCATTGACCTCGTCGGCTTCGAGGGTGAGGGCGCCGGTGAGTTCGTCGGAGCGATCCGCGCGGCGATGAAGCGCCAACTCGAGACGCCCGGTGAACGAGAGCAGGAGGTACGGCATGAAGACATTCCATTCTGAATTCGACACAGCGGAAGCGCGCGAGGTGAAGCCCATGCTGGGTGCTGTCGCGAGAACCGGCCGCGATGAAGTGCTGGCGGCGATGGCTGATTCTGGCGTTCTGCTGGGCGAAATGTGCGCGGTGATCCGGCCCGAGAAAATCGAACGCATCTCCCACGCGCTACAGCGCGCGCGGTTTCTTCGTGACATGAGCGATGCGGAGCGCCTCTGCGCCGAAGCGGCGCAGAGGCTGCTCGCTGGGCTGGCGGTCATCTCCGAAAAGGGAGGAGATCTCGCACGGCAGTGCAGCGAAGTCTTCAATCAGGGTTCATAGGCGCCGATGAACGCGCCGAAGAAAAACACACCGCCGCTCGAACGAGCAGGCATCAACCGGGGGAACGACAGATGGCATTCGGAGTTGGAAAGAACAAAAGCGCAGCAGCTGAGAACAACGCATCGCGCAGCGCGGCGGCCGAGATGGCCACAACTGAGGCGGACGCGTTGACCGTGGAGCTTCGCGACGCAGTTCGGGAACTGACGGCTGCGCTCGGCAAGTTCGCGGAGGCGATCCCCGACGCGGAGACGGTGCTCGACGTGAAGGAGCTTCTGCAGCGGCACGCGGTGCCGGTGGTGCGAGGTCCCGCGGAGATGCACGCCCTCCGCGCAACCGTCGCGCTCTTCGGCGCGCTCAGCGTGCTGGGTCAGGAACTGCGCCCAATTGGCGCGAGGATCGAGGCGATGTTGGAGCGGGTGGCTTAACCCCACCGTTCGGTGAGTTCAATCACGCGCCGCGGGAAGGGTGGCGCAAGGGAGCCGTGAGGCGATGGAAAACTTAGAAGTTCGGATCACAGGCAGCGTAGGCCTCGAGGGGCCGATCGCCCAGGCTGAAGGCATGCTCAAGCGTTTCGGGGATCATGCCGGCGCGATCAACGTCAATCTCGCGAACTCGTCAGCTACGAGCGCGGTCGCGTTCGGCAACGTCTATGCGCAGGCCTTCGGAAAGATCGTTTCCTACGCCCAGCAGGCAGTCACGGCAACGTCAAGGCTCGGAGTCGAGGCCGTGGCGACGGGGATCAGGTTCAACGCGCAGATGGAGACGAGCAGGCTCGGCATTGCGTCTCTCGTTTCGTCGTTTGGCGAGATCCGCGACGCCCAGGGCGCGCTCGTAACGGGTGCGAACGGTTGGGCGGCGTCGCTACATGTCGCGGAGGACGTTCAAAAGCGGCTGCGCGTATTGGCACTTCAGACGACGGCCGAGTATTCGGACCTCCTGCAGGCCCTTCAGGTAGCCATGGGGCCCGCGCTTGCCGCTGGCTTCAGTACCGATCAGGTCGTGAAGTTCACGCAGACGGTCGCGCAATCGGCCGCCGCGATCGGCCTGCCGATGCGCCAGCTCGAGCAGGAAATTCGCTCCCTGTTCGCCGGAGACATCGGCCCGGACTCGCGTCTCGCAAACCTCCTGTTCACGGACATCCCGAGAACCAAAATCAAGGCGTACGTTGATGAGTTGAAAAGCTCCGGCCAGTTCTTCGACGAGATGCAAAAGCGGATGGCGGCATTCGCTCTCGCGGGAGAACAGGCCGCGAACACGTTCAACGGGGCACTCTCGAACCTGAAGGACGCGATCACGCAGGCGCTCGGAGAGGCAACCCAGGGCGCGACCAGCGACCTCACCGAACAGATCAAGGCGCTCACTGCCGAGATCGTGACCTTCGACTCCGCGAATAACGCCATCTTCAACGAGGACTTCGTTGACGGTGTGCATGCTCTCGCGGGTGCATTCGTTGAGCTCGCCGGCGCGGGTGTCACGCTCGTGAAGGAGCTTCCGAACTACGCGCTGTTCTTCGAGAGCGTCGGGGAATGGGCAAAGCAGAACGCATTCGCATTGTCCCTTCTCAGTAACCCCATTTCAGCACCGGGCACGCTCGTTGGAATGGCAACGGGCGTCAACTACACGTCGTTCGACAGCGTCCTCGATGAGCAGATCGACCGGCGGCAACGAGACCGGGCGATTCAGGCGAGCCATGGACGCCGGCTCGAGTCGGAACTGGAAGCAACCGGCGGCGTTTCGTCGCTCGATTCGAGCATCAACTGGTTCGCCGTTCAGGGCAAGCGGAATCAGGAGAACGAGCGGGCCGCGGTCGACGCCCAGAAGGCGGCCGAGAGGCTGTCCAAGGAAATCGAGAAGCAGAACGTCCTGGCGTGGAAGGTTCGTGACGCGTACGGCGAGTTCGAAACCCACGAAGGTCAAATCCTCAAGATCGAGAAGGAACGTCTCGACCTCGTCAGGGAGATTCAGGCCGCGACGCTTCTCTCGCCACAACAACGGTCCGATCTCGAGATGATGGCCGACGCAATCGCGGGACGCCAGAAACTCGGCGTGCTCGTAGATCAGTCGGCTGGCGTCGTTGGCGGCGATCCGGCACAGAACGAGAAGGCGCGCGAAGCGCTCAACAACCTCTACGACACCGTGCTGAGCAAGACGGCACTGAAGGCCGCGAAGATCTACACGGACAAAGTCCACGAATACCGGGAGTGGCAGGAGGAGCGCGAGGCCGAAATCTGGGCGAAAGCCGTTTCCGAGAACATGAAGGACTGGGAGCAGAACTTCGCTGCTCCTCTCTCGAATGTGTTCTACGACCTCGCCACGACCGGCGGTCATAACTTCGGCCAGATTGCGGGTGACAACTTCAACCGCATGATTGGTGACGGAGCATCGCTCTTCACGGACAAGCTCGCGGAATTCTTCGGTGGCGGCAAAGCCGAGTGGGACGAATCCTCGGGCCAATGGATGATCGACGGGAAGCCGGCGACCCAAGGCCAGCTGAACGCGAACAACACGATGGGCCAGCTTGCTGGCTACGCCTCCATCGGCATCGGCTCGTACATGAATCCGAAGGCGTCCGGGCAGGACCAGTCCATCCTCGGGGGCGCCGCGAGTGGCGCCATGTCCGGATTCAGCATGAGCGGTAACTGGGTCGGCGCGGTGATCGGCGCCGTCGTCGGAGCCGCCGGGACCTACTTCGGCAACCAGGCCGTCTATGACGATTACAAATACGGAATCCCTGGGATCAACGTCTCCAACGGTCAGGCGAGCCTCAATTACACGGACAACATGCGCCCCGCCGAGATCGAAGAGTGGACCGCGAAGATTCAGGCGCAGTACGACAAGTTCTGGAACGGCTACGTCGACATTATCCTGAAATTCGGCGATTCGAAGCTGATTCCCGCGTTCACGGGGATCGACGGCCAGTTCCAGAGCAACCCGTCCAAGAACTTCCTCAAGCACCTCAACGAGTGGATCAACGGCACGCTCCCCGACGAGCTCGCGGGCATGTTCAAAGAGTCCATGTCCACGCTGTACACCGGCATGGGCCTCACGATGGAGGGCTTCGAATCGTTCTGGCAGCGCTTCGACGGCCTCGACCCTTCGAAGGCTCTCGCGCTCTGGGGCGAACTCGCTGACGCGCTGATCAACTTTCAGACGTCGATCACGGCCTTCGGTGGCGTGATCACCCCGGGCCAGTCCGGATTCACTCTCGGCGGGCAAAACTCGTTCACCCAGATCATGTCTGGCGAGCGCGATCGCAACCAGATGACGTTTGCCGACACTCTCCGCGAGTCGGACGTCGAGCTGATGAATCTCGCCGACAGTCTCGAGCACCTCACGGGCGAGGAGCAGATCCACCGGGCGCGCGAGATCTCGGACCTCAATATGGAGCGGTACGAGAATGAAAAGCAGTACGCCCAACAGCTCCTTCAGGCAATGGAAGAGGTCAATCGCACTTGGGACGCCATGGTGCGCTCGCTCACCCTTGACGGGTTCAAGGACAGCGAGGGGAACACCGATTACAAGGCCCAGGTCGACTACCTCTACGACTACCTGAACGACCTCTATCAGCGGATGGGCACCGCGACCTCGCCGGAAGAGCTGCAGTTCCTGAACAGCGAAGCCGCGAACGTGCTCAACCAGATCCTCGGGATCGCCCAGAACAGCGGAGACCCCGCGTATTACGAGGCGATGCGGAAGTGGGCGCTCGAGACGATTGACCACCTGCGGACGCAGACCGCGGATCGAATCACCGCGCTCGGTCAGGCGGTGAGCGACGCGAATGCCGCGTTCCTCGAGAAGTTCAACCCGATATTCACGGCGTTCCAGAACGCGTTCCAGACGGCGGCCGACGTCATCGGTGGCAATAGTGGCGGTGGCGCGAACGGTCCAGGTGGTGGTGGCGGCGGGCTGGTGAACGACTTCGATGACCTCCGGACGGGCGCGAGGGGACTCAACTCTGACTTCTCGGATCTTGGCTCTGCCGTGCGTGAACTCATCGCAGACATGCGCGCAGGGCGAGGCTCGGGCGCGAACGCACGCGCGGCCGAATCCAGTTACGACTACGGCGCCGCGGTGGCGGCACGCAGGCGGAGGGTCGGTTGAGATGACCCGCAATCTCGGTTCCGTCGTTGACGCCATGCTCGGCGCCGCGACGCTCGACTGCGACACGTTCGCGCGCCCAAGAGCCGCAAGTAAGCGGAGAGGCGAAGGCACGCCGACCGGGCGCCCTCCCATCAAGATCGACGCGGAGTTCGTCGAAAGGGTCGCTGCGCTCTTCTGCACGATGCAGGAAATCGCGGAGACCGTTGGTTGCTCCGTTGCCACGCTTGAGCGGCGTTTTGCAGGGTCCATTAAAAAAGGGCGGGAGAAAGGGAAGGCGAATCTGCGGCGGCACCAGTTCCTTGCCGCGCAGAAGGGCAACCCCACGATGCTCATCTGGCTCGGCAAGCAGCACCTCGGGCAGACGGACAAGCTGCTACCCCTCGCCCCGCTGACCGATGACGAGCTACGACGCATCATCGCCGGTGCAGCGGCAGGAGAGCGTGGGCGGGGGGTCAGATGAGCAAGATTCCGCCGTACCGGCGCACGTACGACGATCCCCGGCTCGACGCCTCCTATCGGGCGTTCGTCGACTCCGTGGCAGCGCTCCGTGGCCTCGCGCAACTGACGGGGCTTCCCCAGCGAACAGCCGCACGGTATGCCAAGCGTGATCAGTGGGTTGACGAGCGAGACGAACGAACGAAAGCGAAGCTCGAGGAGGAGACGCGGGCCGCACTGGTGGCAGCGCAGGACGCCGCCGTGGCATCAGCTGGCAGCATCGCTGCCAAGCTGGAGGCGGAGGGCGACGCTCCCCAGTTCAAGACGCTGGCGCTCTCGGTCATGAAGCGGCAGCAGCAGCTCTTCGACACGCTCGAGGCTACCGTGATCGAAATCGTCCGCGAAGTGCTCGCGAAGGCGAAGCAGGATGGGAAACCGATCGCCGTGGGGCGCCTCCTCCCAATCGTGAAGCTCGCAGAGCTCACCGCGACGAACGCGCGCAAGGCCTACGGAATCCCCGACGTGTCCAAGGTGATCGGCGAGTTGACCGGCGCGAATGGCGAGCCGCTGATTCCCGGTGCCGAGCTGTCCGACACAGAACGGGCCGCAGGGATTGCGCAGATTCTCGAGCGGGCAAGAGCGCGACGGCACGCTGACGAGAAGGGTGATTCGTCCCCCCAGAAGGAACCGATCCCGAACTGACGCTGACCCGACACATTCACCGGCCGTTGGCGCGTGGCGCGTTCCGCCCGTCTGCGACCCAAGACCAACCAGTTACCGGAAAGAAGGAGCAGCAGCCATGTTTATCAAGGTCACGAGCCGCACTCACTACCAGATGCAAGGGGCGCCCAAGTCGCGCGTCTACGACGTCAACGAAGTCGTCGACGCGTCGGACGCCGACGCCGCGAACCTCACCGCGATGGGCGTCGCCCAGGCGGCGAACCGCGACGAGGTCGAGTTCGCGAAAGACGCGGTGAAGGAGGGGCGTCGGCCGATCGCTGGCGCGGTCGACCCGCTGAACCTCACGCCAATCAAGCCGGCCAAATCTGCTTCGTGGTGACGGCTTCCAACCGGGGGCGCCTCGCTGCGCCTCCGGTTGGAGTCTCTGGCCGCGACGGAGCGGCGCGGCTTCCCTGACTCTTCTCCCTTTTCTAAGGGCGTCGGAAACCCACAAATCCAGCCCGCTGGTAGCGAGCACTCTCGGACTCGCCCTGAATGACCCTTCAATCCGCGTCTGTTCGGTCCGCTGCGCGCGATCACGCCGAAGACGGCACGTTGCCGCAACGCGCGGAGGATGGCGCGGCAGACGGGCAGCAACCGCCGCGCTTCGCCCTCCGGAAGCGATACGTCGGCCGCGAAGCGTCAGGGGCGAGCGTTGCCGTCGACCGCGCGCGCGACCTGGCGGCCGGATGCACTCCCTCGAACTTCGCCGCGACCGTCTTCGCGCTGGGGGCACTCGTGACCGCGCTCGAGGCTGCAGGCGATCGGCGCTCCGCGTCGACTGTTCGCGCGCTCGCGGTGAGGCTCGTCGCCCTCGTTGAGCAGCGCACGCCGCGCGAGGTGTCGACCGAGATGGAGGCCGCGTTCGACGCCCTCGTGAATCGGTGACCTGTCGGGCATCCGGTCGGGCTTTCGGATCTCGGATCTCGCTCCGCGCCGTACCTCACCGACCGGTGAGGCACAAACGCCCGGGTCGAATCCTCACCACTCGAAAGAAATACTTGCGGCGCCGCAACTATGGATGTACATTACTTGCGGCAGGACAAGCAACCATGAAGAACGCAGCCGTGATCTACACCCGAGTTTCCACCCTTGAGCAGGCCGAAGAAGGCGTCTCGATCGACGCTCAGCGCGCGCGGGCGATTGCCTGGGCGGAGGCGAACGGCTACGAGGTTGCCGGAATCCACAGCGACGCGGGTATTTCTGGGAAGAAGGCCTCGAACCGGCCGGCGCTTCAGGCTGCGCTCACCGAAGTCTGCAGCAAGCACGGCAGCGCGCTGATCGTCTACTCCCTTTCGCGTCTCGCTCGTTCCACGAAGGACGCCATCTCGATCGGGGAGCGGCTCGAAAAGGCGGGCTGCGATCTCGTGTCGCTCTCCGAGAAGATCGACACGACGAGCGCCTCGGGAAAGATGGTCTTTCGAATGCTGGCGGTTCTCGCCGAGTTCGAGCGCGACCTCGTGAGCGAGCGCACCCGTTCCGCGATGGCTCACAAGCGGAGCAAGGGCGAGTGCATCGGACAAGTCCCATTCGGATTTCGCCTCGCAGAGGACCGCGTCAAGCTGGAGTGGGATCAGGTCGAGCAGGACACGCTCTCCGACATGCACGCGCTTCGCGCTGAGGGTTGGTCGTGGCAGCGCATCGCCGCGGACCTCAACGCCCGCGGGATCACCACGAAGAAGGGGCGCGTCTGGACGTGGTTCAACGCGCGCAAGGTGGCCGCATGAGTCAGGTTACCCACCTCACCCTCGAGCGGGTCGCGAAGCGTTACCGCGACCGCGACCCGTCGCGCCTTGTAGACTTCCTCCGCACGAACTGCGAAGAGGAACATGTCATGGGCGAGCTGGTCGAAAGGCTGATCCGCGAAATCGAGAAGTCGGAGAAGAAAGGCGTCAAGCGCTACGAACTCGCGAAGCGCGCGGGGATTCAGCAGAGCTCGCTGTCGAGGTTCGTCAATCGTCAGGAATCCATGAAGCTCGAGATGCTCGAGAAGCTATGCGGCGCCCTCGAACTCCAAATCGTGCTCACCCCTTCGCGGAAGCGGCCGACAGGCAAGAAGCCGAAGCCGCGAGGATGACCCACCACCACTAACGCGCCACCCCGCGGGGAGGCACTAGGAGGCACTCAGATGCGAGTCCATGCGAATGCTCTGTCCAATCAGAACCAGAATCACACCAAGGCCTCCCGCCAGTTCCGATATTCGGCCGATGTCCGGGCGCGTGTCGCCGACTTCTTCGACGTCGCCCTCGTCGATCCCGCGAAGGTCTACACCGTGGCGGAGCTTTCGGCCGAACTCGGCATGAGTGTCGAGATCGTGGCCGGAACGGTCGACACCGTTGCCTGCCCAGACGGGCGCATTCCGCGTGCGGACGCCGAGTTCATCGCGCTTCAGGCTTTGCCGTGGTCCCTCGTTGAGGAGGCCTTGGCGGACGATTCGCGCGCGTTCTCCGTGCCGTCGCTCGATCGCCCCGTTCTCGTCACGATTCCTCTCCCGCGGAGGATCGTCCGCGAGGCGGAAGAGAAGTACGCGCGGCGCCCGCCCGACATGGAGGGGTACTCGTTCGAAGACTGGCTCGGAGTGCAGGTCGATTTCGAGCTGGGAACGGCCGAGCGCGCTGACTGGAGCAAGCTGCGACCCGAGGAAGTGGGCACACTGATGACTCTATTCGAGCGCTGCGCTGCCGCCTGATCGGTGCGCAGTCTCGACGAGCCCGCGACGAATCGCGGGCTCGTTCCTCATTTCGCCTGCACCCTCACCCAATCTGCTCGAGCGCGTCGGTCACTTCGTCCTCGGATGTGCCGAGGTGGATGAACTCCTCGAACTGGTACGTCTCGCGGATCTCCTCGTCGGAGAGGTGGTCGACCCGGAGGTAACCCGGCCCGAGGAGTTCGTCCGGGTCGATGCCGCTCCACTCGTCGAACTCCACGCCGATCCAGATCGCCTGGTCGAGAATCTGCATCACTTTGCGGACGTAGCGCATGGGGTTACCTCCATCCACCGCGATTGACGTACCAAAACTTTGCGACAGCCGCCAAGTCCTTCTCCTCAATCGAGCCGGATCGCAGATACTGAACGCGAATCAGGCCCGCGTCGCGGTCCACCGAAACGACCATCGCCTCCTGCTGGTGGGCACCATTGAACAGTGCCGCTCCGGGCTTGGCGTTCTCCCACGAGAGCCGCTCGAACGACGCCGCAACGTAGCTCGACTGCCGGGTGGGTAGTGCTGCGGCTTCGGGCGTATCGCGGGAACAGACCCGAGAGCTACGAATCTTCTTTCGGGACGGCAAGCCCTCGCCAAACGCGGCGAGCTTCTCGTTGTGCTGATTCGTAAATACCACCCCGGTGAACCCTCGAGAAAACGCGAATTGGTTGACACCGCCGGGTAGTATCTCCCCGTAGAACAGCGATCCGTGGGCCATCGCCGTCATCATCTCTGGCTCCAGGTTGGTACTCCCCTCCACGTGAAGATACTCGCAGGCCGCGCCCCGCGCGCGAAACTGTAAGTCCCAGCCTCTCAACTGAGACGTATCGAAGAGTGCCTGCAACTCGGCCGCAACGTCCGCTTTGTTAGCGCTCGGCTGGCTCGCCGTGGTGGGCGCGGCCTCGGGACCCTCCGCCTTTCGCTTCTCCCACGCTGCGTCGGCTTTCGCGCGATCACGAGCGAACGAGCGCGCACCTTGCCACCGAAAGAGACCGAGCAAAAAGACAACGCCGACGACGGTGACGACAAGGGCCACGCAGGCGCAGGTGAGTGGGGATCTCTTCAATCCAGATTCCCTTCCTGGCTATCGCGCGAGCCCAACGGCGGTGCCGAAGAGAACGACCACGAAGAACCCGACGGCGGCCGCCACGCCGAGAAGGATGAGCGCCGCAGGGATCGACGCGATTGCCCACTTGATCATGAACCCGACCATCGACCAGAACGGCATGTCGATGTCCGTAACGGTGACGGGCCATGGCCCGGTGCTCTGCGATTCGTCTTGCATGTCATCCCCCACGTCTAGGAAGTGTCCGCCGCGGCTGAATCCCTACCCTTTGAGGTTCGAGGCGCCGGCTCCCTCACCCGCATCGCTTCTTCACGTGCGCAGTCACGCGTTCTGTGAGCCGCACGAGAAGGAGCTCGTTGGGGACGCCGGTTGGTGTCAGTTTCTCCTGGCGCTGCGCGAGGTCGACCGCGGTTCGCGTGCCAGGCGTTAGGATGCCGTTCGTCTCGACCTGATACCCGAGAATTCGCAGAAGGTTCTGCGTCGCCCTCACGAGCTCCGGGGACGGCCCCGTCGCCCCGAGTGTGGGAGCGGCGGCAGGAGTGGTCGGTTTCGTTCCGCTCGCAGTCGGCCGCTTCGTCGGCACGAAGTAAGTAGCGCCCGTCGACGTGGAGGGCGCGGTCGTTGATTGCGGTTTAGTCGAAGTGGGAGGCGCTGACGACGGGGGCGTGCTCGAGCCACCGTGGCAGTGATAATCGCCGGTCTTCGAATTCGTGTGGCAGCCGTTCTTGTTGGTCCCGCCTGGATGCGCGAGCGAGGGCACCGCGGCGGCAAGTCCCGCGAGTATGAACAAGCAAATCCTCGGCGCTCGCATCAGTGATCCTGCGCCGTGAGCTCGATCTTCAGAATAGGGATGTCTCCCTCGGCGCGGAGCAGATCTTCGCTGAGCATGAGCTTCGCGTGGCGCGTGGCGATTCGTCCTTCTTCGACGTCGATCCTTTCAACGCGGACCGCTTCGCCAGCGGACTTCCCGTCTCTCAACACCGAGAAACGCAGCGCGACGAGTTTGTCGTGCCCTGGCTTGTTCTTGAGTGTGAACTGGAGGGTAACGGGGAGTTTCCCTCGTTTCGGTTTTCCCGGTTGGAGAACGAGCGACACGAAGGAGACGTTCTCGCAGACGTACTTAGCGAGGCTCTCCTTCGTCGAGAATGGGGTCTGGCCGTTCCAGAGTTCGTGGCGATGGAGGCCGACAGGGACCTCGAGGACCATCGGTGATTCGAAGTTCTGCTCGGTCGGCTCTCCCTGTCTTGCTACGACCTGGGCGGATGTGAGCGCTGCGACGAGAAGCACGAGTACCGCGAACAGGGCGACTCTTCGGGCCATAAAGAGACTTCCTCCTGATGAAGGTGTGGCGACGCCAGCGGTTTCCCTACCCCCGGCGTCTCTGCTGACCTACACTTTCTGCCCGTCCCGTTGTTGCCGCTCCAATTTCTCGCGCTCGTAGGCTCGTCGCGCGACTCGGATCGGCACCCATGCCGCGAAAAGCTGCTCCATCGGAATCCCTGACGTGCGCTTTCCGGGGATCACCTCCAGCGTGTACTCGCCAGACTTGATCCGCCGCTTGATCGTGATCACGCCGACCCGCTTGATTCGCGCGGCTGTTTGGACGGTGGCGTGAGTCAGGTCACCCGACTGGTTTGCGAGGAGGATCAGCGTGCGGCGAAACTCCTCCTCGGACTTCGCTTGCTGCCGGACTTCGTCTGTCAACTCGCGCAGCATCTTCGCGATGTCTTCGAGGGTTGTCGCGCGCGGAGGAGGCGGTGGGAACGGCCGCATGCGTGGAGTCAACACCCGCCGCGCGGCCGAGTCAAGGTTGCGATGACCACCAGCGAGTCGGGTAATCCGCCGCATGCATGACGACCCGAAGTGCTTGCCATCGATGGCTCGCTAGAGCGCAATTCGCCGCGTTTTCGTTGCGCGAGTGGGACCAAAAGTGTGATTTGAAAATGCGCGAGCCGTTAAGCCGTTTCACTGTCGTCTTTGCAATTAGGGGCCAACAGCCTTCTAAGCTGTGGGTCCCGGGTTCGAGCCCCGGCGGGCTGGCCAGGTTCCGAGTCTCCGCAAACCCTCCAGTTCCCCTCGCCTTCGCGCGACCATTCCCAGTCTGCATGCAAGCTGCATGTTGACATGTGGTCACCATGCTTCTATGTTTCCTACATGAATCGCACGCTCCAAATCCGAAACGTCCCGGAAGCGCTTCATCGGACTCTCAAGTCCCGCGCTGCCCTCGAAGGCCTCTCGCTGTCGGACTACCTGCTTCGCGAAGTTCGCAAGTCAGCCGAGCGACCGACGATGAGCGAGCTCCGCGCGCGCATCGAATCGCGGGAGCCCGTCAAGGGCGACATCCCGCCGGCACGCGCGATTCGCGTCGAACGCGAACGACGATGATCGTCGTCGATGCGTCCGTCGTCTGCGAAGGCCTCTTCGGAAGCCGTCTGTCCTCTTCGGCGCGAGAGGTGCTGTTCGACCGGGGAGAATCGCTGCACGCACCCCACCTGATCGACCTCGAGGTCGCACAGGTGGTCCGACGCTACAACCTCAAGGGCTCCATGTCCGACCAGCGCGCAGCACAGGCAATCGACGATTTCCTTGCCTTGCCGATCGAACGGTTCGCTCACGAGGTATTTCTGCGCCGAATCTGGGAGCTCCGCGCAAACATCACCGCGTACGACGCTGCCTACATCGCGCTGGCCGAGGCCCTGGACATTCCCTTGGTCACGTGCGACGAAAGACTCTCTTCCGCCCCGGGCCACGGTGCCGACATCGAGCTGATCGAGCGCTGAAGCGGGCGTCACCGCTCCACGCCCGGTTTCAGGATCACGCCGCGATTCTGGTGGCCGTTGATCTTCACGACCAGCTCCTCGTCGAGTCTCACGTGGCGCACCGCTCCCCGCTCCTCCAGCGCCGGCTGCGCGGCGAGCCACTCCCAGTCGATCCACTCTTCCTCGCCGCCGCGAGTGGAAACGGTGAAGTAGCCGACCATGAACGCCGTGATGTTCTGGAAGAAATGCGATCCCTGCGACGGGTCGACCGCGAGGTCGCGCGGCTCCGCTTCGACGATCGCGTTCGCGCCCGAGATCTGGTCCCACTTGACCGGAATGCCGAGCCACGGATCGGCCGA
>JBPPMG010000229.1:0-16650 GCA_051305935.1 Thermoanaerobaculia bacterium | reverse complement strand
CTCAAGGTCCTGAACGAATACGACCTTCCGGGGCAGGACAGGAAGTCGCGGTTTCTGCGCGAGGCCCGGGCCGCCGCGCAGATCCGCCATCCAAACGTCGCGACGATTTACGAGGTAGGAGAGAGCTCGGGCGGCAGACCGTTCATCGCGATGGAGTTCTGCGAGGGGCCTCCGCTTTCCCAGGTGATCCGGCAGGAGCCGATCGACGCCGAGCGCTTCGTGAAGATCGCGAAGCAGATCGCGCTCGGGCTCGCGGCCGCACATCGCAACGGTGTAACGCACCGTGACATCAAGAGCTCGAACATCATTCTCGAGACGGGTGACGTCGCGAAGGTGCTCGATTTCGGTCTGGCGAAGATCGACGAGGTGTCGCCGGACAGTCAGACTGCGACATCCCCTTCGAATGCGTTCTTCGGAACTCTCCCGTACCTCTCGCCGGAGCAGGCGCGCGGCCTGGAGGCCGACACGCGCTCCGATCTCTTTTCGCTTGGCGTCGTTTTCTACGAGATGGCGACAGGCGTGCTTCCGTTCGAAGGCGAGTCCGCGCTCGGTCTGCTCGAGGCGATTCGTTCCGCGGAGCCGCGCGAGTTCGTTCCGGTGGATCCCCAGTTTCCGCACGATGCGGCGGAGGTCATCGCGCGCCTGCTGCAGAAGATCCCCGACGACCGTCCGGCGACCGCGGAGGAGGTCGTACACCATCTGGCGGCACTCGAGGAGAACTATCAGGACACGTCGCGGCTCTCGCGCTCGGTAACGCGAACATCGGGGCTTCGAGTCACCACGCGCCCGACGATTCCCCTCGTGCGCAACTGGCTGATCTACGGGCTTGCGATCGCGGTGCTCGTCCTCCTCGGCATCGTTCTGTTCCGCGAGCCGTCACGATCCGCCGCATCGGTCGCGGAACAGCCGCCGGCATCCCCTATCCGCTCGATGGCGGTGCTCCCGTTCCAGAATCTCTCGCAGGAGGTATCCGAGGAGTTCCTCTCCGTCGGACTGGCCGATGCGCTGACGACGCAGCTCCAGCAGATTCCCGCGCTGAGCGTTCGGCCGACGTCGGCGGTGCTTGAGTTCCATGGAGAGAACGCGAACGTGAGCGACGCGGGTTCGCGGCTGAAAGTGGACGGCGTCCTCGAGGGGCGGTTCCTGACCGCGGGCAACGTCGTCAGGGTCAGCCTCCAGCTGACGGACGTGAGGACCGGCTACGGCGTCTGGGCGGCGTCTCTGGAAGGGAATCGCGACAACCTCATCGACCTGATCGACAGTGTTGCGTCGACGACACGTCGCGCGCTCCAGGAAAAGCTCTCGACCGACCAGATCGGCGGTCGGTCCGAGCCTCGAACGTCAAGCCCGAGGGCGTACGAGCTCTACCTTCGGTCCCGTTCGCTGACGGGATCCTTGCTCGCGGATGACAACAGTGCGCAGATCGACTACCTGAAAAAGGCGATCGAGCTCGACCCTCAGTTCGCTGCGGCCTACGCGGACCTTGGGATCGCGCTCTCTCTCGGACAGGTGCGCGGCTTCTCGGCGGATCCGGAGCAGTTCAATCGCGCCGAGTGGTACGCGAGGCAGGCGGTGCGCCTCGATCCGAATCTCGCCGACGCGCATCTCGCGCTTGGCCGTACGCTGATCCGATTTCCTGATCGCTTTCGCGAGGCGATCCGCGAGTGGCTCGCCGCGCTTCGAATCAACCCTAACGAACCCCTCGCTCTTCACGCGATGGTCGCCTACTTCACCTCGACCGGCGACATGCAGCGCGCCAGCTGCGTCATCGACCGGTTCGTCGCGACGAATCCAACATCGAGCGACGTCCGGACGCGTGGATATTTCTACGTGAACGTCATCGATCCCGATTCGGTCATGCGGCTGGCGCCGGAGGCTCTTGCATCGAAAGAGACGGAGCTCGCAGGCCACGACATGCTCGCGGTCGCTCATCTACTGCGCGGCGATCGTGCCGCGGCCCTGATCGAGGCGAACAAGACGCTCGAGCTCGCACCTGACCTCTACCTGGGCAAGAGCATGCAGATGCTCATCGCTGCCGACAAGGACGATCGTGCGGGCGTCGAGCGCTGGGCCGAGTCGATGCGGGCCGATGGAGAAACGAATCACTACGCCGCGATTCGCATCGCACTCGCTTATGCCCGCCTCGGCGATCGCGACAAAGCCATCAAGTGGCTAAGGGTGGCTCAGTCACTGGGCAATCACGGCTGGTACTTCCTCGTGCGCCACCCCTGGTATCAGGCGTTGCAGAGCGATCCGGAATTCCAGCAGATCCTCGGAGAGATGAAGGCCGACCTCGACGACGTCCGGGACGACGTGGTTGGCGTGTTCGAGCTTCTCTGCACCGACGCGAAGCGATAACGGGCACGAATTCCCTGCTCTACTGCGAGCGAGGCGCCGTGGCATCTCCCGGCGTAGCGACTACGCCCTTCTCGATCTCGAACATACGGCGGAGCGCCCGTTCCGCCTTGACGCGAATCTCCTCCGGAACGATGACCTCGTACTTGAGGTCGCGAAGCGAGTCGCGCACGTCCTCGAGCGTCGTGACTTTCATGAAGGTGCAGAGCTTGCACCCTTTCACGAAGGTCTTGTCGGGCACCTCCATCGCGAGGCGATCGGAAAGGCCGCACTCCGTGACCACCAGATAGCGCTCCGCGGCATTCTCCTTCGCATAGCGCACCATCCCCGAGGTCGACAACACCGCGTCCGCGAGAAGCGCAACGTCGCGCCGGCACTCCGGATGCACGAGAATCTTCAGCGTCGGATCCGCTTCGCGGATCTTGCTGATCTCCTCCGGTGTGATCTGCTGGTGTACGTAGCAGAAGCCGTCCCAGGGAATCACGTTCTTCTCGGGTACCTGCTCGGCGGCGTGACGCGCGAGGTTCCGGTCGGGGGTGAACAGGATGTTCTTGTTCGGGAGCGAGCGGACGACTTTCGCCGCGTTCGCCGAGGTGCAGACGACGTCCGACAACGCCTTCACGGCGGCAGTGGTGTTCACGTAGCTCACGACGGCGAGATCGGGATAGATCGCGCGCAGCTCGACGATCTTCTTCGCGACATCGGTCGCGGGCGCCGAATCGGCCAACTGGCAGCCGGCGAGCAGGTTCGGCAGCAGCACCGTCCGAGACGGATTCACGATCTTCGCGGTCTCCGCCATGAAGTGAACGCCGCAGAAGATGATGACGTCGGCGTCGCGCACTTCGCTCGCCATGAGCGCAAGCTCGAGCGAATCCCCGACGAAGTCCGCGATCTTCAGGATCTCGGGCCGATAGTAGTTGTGCGCCACGACCACGGCGTTACGCTCGCGCTTGAGCGCGCTGATCTCACCGTGGAGCTCGGTGATCTCGCGAACGTCCTCCTCCGTGTACTCAAACGAACGCACTCGCTTCAGCTCTTCGAACAATGTCGTCATCGCGCAACCGCTCTCCTTCCATCCGGCGCTACAATGCGGAACAATAGCAGGCTCGCACTCATTCGTCCCGCATGGAAGACGAAGATCAGGATGAGGTCCCTCCCGTCGAGATTCCGATCTCCGACTCCATCGATCTCCACGCGTTTCGCCCCAGAGACGTGCGCAGCGTCGTCGTCGACTATCTCGCCGAAGCCAGGGCGCGCGGCTATGCACAGGTGCGGCTCATCCACGGGCGCGGCATCGGCGTGCAGCGCGAGATCGTGAGGACGCTCCTCGCGGAGATCCCGTGGGTCGTCGACTTCACTGACGCTGACCCCTCCGGCGGTGGATGGGGCGCCACCGTCGTTTCGCTCGCCAGCATCGCCGACGTACCTCCAGCCGGCGGGGCCGACTTGGGGTAAACTTCACGGAACTTCGATCCGAGGAAAAAGAATGGTCCTGTTCAACCACGCGACGCGCGAAATGACCGCGAAGATCGTTTATTACGGTCCCGGTCTCTGCGGAAAGACGACGAACCTGCTCGTCATTTTCGACAAACTCGAGAGCGACAAACGCGGGAAGATGCTCTCGCTCGCGACCAAGACCGACCGGACGCTCTTCTTCGACCTTCTCCCGGTCGACATCGGCAAGGTAGGGCCCTTCAATCTGAAGATCCAGCTGTACACGGTTCCGGGCCAGGTCTTCTACAACGAGACGAGGAAGCTCGTGCTCAAGGGCGCGGATGCGGTGGTCTTCGTCGTCGATTCGCAGCCCTCGATGGTCGATTCGAATCGCGAAAGCTTCGAGAACCTGATGGAGAATCTCGAACAGAACCAGATCGACTCGAACGAGATCCCGATCATCATCCAGTACAACAAGCGCGACATCCCGGGCGTCCTCGCCGTCGAGCGTCTTCAAGAAGACCTTGGGTTCGAGGGCTTCCCATACATGGAGGCCTCGGCCCTCAAGGGCGACGGAGTCATGGAGACCTTCAAGCTCGCGACGAAGGTCTGCGCGAAGTACCTGATGAACAAGGTTTCCGGCAAGCCTCTCAAGAAGCGCGACACCTCGTGGGAACCGCCGAAGACAAAGGCCGCCAAGCCTGTGGCGCCCGCACCGATTCCGCTGATGATGGACGACCCGCTGGCTGCCGAGCCGCTGCCGGAGGTCAATCCGTTCGAGTCCTCGCTTCCGATGGACACTCCCGAGGAGTTCTCGTCACCGTTTCCCGACACTCCGGGCGAGTACGAAGGGGTCGAGGAAGTCAGCCTCGAGCAACTGCTCGAGGGCCGCGAACGCCCGGCGACGATGTCTGGAAACATCGCGATCCCGGTGATGGACGAACCCGCGGAAGTGCTCGAAGAAGTCGAGGAGATCGAGGACGTCGAAGAGGTCGAGGAAGTCGAGGAGCTCGAGGCGGTAGTTTCCGAGCCGGAACCTGCAGCGGTCGCAGAGGCCGCCATTCCGGCGGATTCGGGCGAGCTCGTCGCGGAAATGAATCAATTGCGTGCAGAAGTCGACGCCATGCGCGAGGAGCAGCGACGAATCGTCGAGAGCCTCCAGCGGGTCGTCGCGGAACTGACTTCGCTGCTTCGCGGCTGAAGAACACGAAGGAGAGTCCAATGATCAAACTCAGCAGAACCGCGCTCATCGTGTGCTTGCTCGCAACCCTTGCGTGCGGGCGTGGCGAATCGAAGTCTCCCGAAGAGATCAGCGACACCCTCGAGAAAAAGGGAACCACGGACGTACTGAAAGCGGCGGCCGACGACAAGTACGATCCTCCGACTGACGGGCGCCTCACCGATGCCCAGATCCAGATGTACCTGAAGGTTCGCGAACGCGAGAAGGACATCGCACGCGTCGCGCGCCAGGAAGCCGAAGCGCACGCGAAGAAGGCCGACGCGGCCGGAGAGAAGTCCATCGGCGGCATGATGGAAGCCTTCAAGACGCTCGGGTCGGTCGCCGATCTCGCGACCGCCGACATTCGCGCGGCCCAGGAGCTTGGCTACAACACAGCCGAGTACCAGTGGATCAAGACGACCATCATCAGCATCAGTGCTGCCGAGGTCAGCCAGCAGCTCGCCACGACGACCTCCGCGATGATGGACGCCAGCTACGTCGCGCTGAAGAAGCAGTACGACACAGCCACGGATGAGACGACGAAGAAGGCTCTTGCCGACGCGCTGGCGCAGTACGAGAAGTCGAAGAGCGAGATGGCGAAGCAGTCCGAACAGCAAAAGGACCCCGCGTACGACTACAACAAGCAGCTGCTAGCGAAGTACGAAGAGACGATCAACGCCTTCGCAACCGAGCTCGCGAAGTACTCGGGAAGCGGAGACGCGGGCGACTTCACCAGGCAGATGGGCGATCTCCAGAAGGCTGCGGCGGAGGCTCAGGCCAAGGCTGAGTCGAAGTAAAGGGCGGCCGACGATGCCACGCTTTCGGCGGATGCTCCGGTGCTCCTCGTGCGCGTGGAGCTCCCCGCCGGACCGCCTGTTCAATCTCTGCCCGGAGTGCAGCATGCCGCTGCTGGTCGACTACGAGCTAACCCGGGCGCCCGAGCTCCGCGACGCGATCCGCTCCCGCCGCCCCGACACCTCCCGCTATCTCGATGTCCTTCCGTTCGACGACGAGGCGGAGCTCGAGGGACTGGGCGAAGGCTGCACGCCCCTGCTTCCCGCGCACTCTCTCGAATCTCTCGGCACCGTTTACTTCAAAGACGAGTCCAAGAATCCTACGCGCTCGTTCAAGGCTCGAGGGATGGCGGTCGCCGTATCGATGGCGAAGAAGCTGGGAGCGACTTCACTCGGTGCTCCCACCGCCGGCAATGCCGGGTGCGCACTCGCCGCGTACGGCGCGCGCGCGCAGCTCCCGGTCTTTGTGGCCATGCCGCGGGACACTCCCCTGTCCATCGTCGAGGAAGCGAAGAGCTTCGGTGCGGAGGTCAGTCTCGTCGACGGGTTCATCACCGATTGCGCGCGCGTCGTCCAGGCCCGGCTGGCCGAGACTGGCGGCTTCGAGCTCTCGACGCTTCGGGAACCGTACCGGGTCGAAGGCAAGAAGCTGATGGGCTACGAGTTGCTGGACGATCTCGGCCTGCTTCCCGACGTGATCCTCTATCCGACTGGCGGCGGCACCGGTCTGATCGGCATGTGGAAGGCTTTCGACGAGATGGAACGCCTTGGGTGGATCGACGCGCGCCGCCCACGGCTCTGGTCGGTCCAGGCGGAAGGGTGCGCGCCGATCGTGAGAGCAATGGAACAGGGGCTCGAGACCGCGCCGGTCTGGGAGAAGCCAATCACGGGAGCCTGGGGCCTTCGCGTTCCTCGCGCTATCGGCGACCGCTTGATGCTCCGTGCCTTGCGCGAATCGGGAGGTGGGGCTATCGCCGTTCCAGAAGCCGAGATCGAGCCTGCGGCCGACCGGATCCGGCGTGACGAGGGAATCGACGCCGGACCGGAGACGGGAGCCGCGCTCTTCGCTCTCGAAAGGCTCGCCGCCATGCGTCTGGTTCGAAGCGGCGAGACTATCGTGATTTTCAACACGGGCGGCGACAAGTACTCCTAGTGGCGGAGGCCTCCGGCCTCCGCACGACGGCCGGAGGCCGTCGCCACGAGTTGTCCTCTCCTCTGCGAGACTCCGTCGCAACTCTGGCGCGACGCTCCGATTCGCGTTACGATCCGCGCGCTCCGCGTCCGACGGAGCGAGGAGAATCCCGTGACGTTGACTCTTGCTGCCATCGAGGCCGAGTACGGTCTCTCGCGTGAGCGCCTTCTCGAGATCGAGTACCACCTGCGGCTGACCCGCTCGCTCGAAGAGCGGATCGTGTCACTCTTTCGCCAGGGCAAGGTGATCGGCGGCATCTACCGCTCGCTCGGCCAGGAAGGCGAATCGGTCGCCTGCGCCTCGGCGCTCGAGTTCTCGAAAGGCGACATCGTCTCCCCGCTCATCCGCAACATGGGTTCGCTCCTCGTCGCCGGCGCGCTTCCGGTCGAGATCCTCCGGCAGTATCTGGCGCGCGGCAACTCTCTGAGCCGCGGACGCGAGCTGAACATTCACATCAAGGATTTCGACCGCGGATTCATCGGACCGGTCTCGCCTCTCGGCGCGATGATCCCCGTGATGGCGGGAGTCACGATGGCCGGCCGGATGCAAGGGAAGAACATCGTCGGCATGGTTCACATCGGCGATGGAGGAGCATCGACCGGCGCATTCGCGGAAGGGCTGAACTTCGCGACGGTGCAGAGACTTCCGCTGGTCATCGTGATCGAGAACAACGGCTACGCGTACTCCACGCCGACAGTGAAGCAGACGCTTGCGACTCGTCTTGCCGACCGGGCGGCAGGCGTCGGCTCGGCCGGAGAAACGGTCGACGGGAACGACGTCCTCGCGACGTACCGAGCCGCGAAGCGCGCCGTCGATCGCGCGCGTGCTGGCGAAGGGGTGACGCTTCTCGAAGTTGTCACCTTCCGGATGAAAGGTCACGCCGAGCACGACAACCAGTCGTACGTCCCGAAGGAACTGATCGAAGAATGGAAGCAGCGGGATCCGGTCGACCGCTACGAGCGCGTGCTCCTCGAGGCCGGCATCGCCACTCCTGACGATCTCGCCGCGATCCAGTCGCGTGTGAAGGGCGAGCTCGACGCGGCCATCGACGAGGCCGAGCGCTCTCCCCTGCCGATCGCCGAGGACGCGGCGCGCGGCGTCTACCACGGCGACGGATTCTGGGACGAGCCGCGCTAACGCGCGAGCGAACGAGAGACGACCGACATGAGTGAAAACCTGATTCCGAAGGCCGGCGGCGAGACGCTCTACATCGACGCGATTCGCCAGGCGATGCGCGAAGAGATGCACGCGGATCCGCGCGTCTTCCTCATCGGCGAAGACGTCGGCGCATTCGGTGGAGCGTTCAAGACGAGCTCCGGGCTGATCGAGGAGTTCGGCTCGGGCCGTGTCATCGACACCCCGATCTCCGAGGTCGCGATCACCGGTGCGGCGTGCGGTGCGGCGCTCATGGGGATGCGGCCAATCGCGGAGATGCAGTTCATCAACTTCGTCACCGTCACGTTCGACATGCTGTCGAGCTTCGCGGCCACCTCACGCTACCGTGGGAACGGCGGATGTCCGATCGTCGTGCGCGGCCCCGCGGGTGGCGGCGTGCGCGGCGGCCCGTTTCACTCGGGCAACCCCGAGGCGTACTTCTTCAACATTCCGGGACTGAAGATCGTCTACCCAGGCACCGCCTACGACGCGAAGGGGCTGCTCAAGGCCGCAATCCGCGACGAGGATCCGGTCCTCTATCTCGAGCACAAGTTCCTCTACCGGCGCATCAAGGAAGATCTGCCGGCCGACGACTACGTCGTGCCGATCGGCAAGGCGAAGATCCGGCGAGAAGGGCGCGACCTGACGATCATCACGTATGGAGCGATGATCTATCTCGCGGAGGAAGCGGCCGAAGAGCTCGCGAAGGACGGAGTGAGCGTCGAGATCCTCGACATGCGGTCGATCCTCCCGTTCGACGAAGAGGCGATGCTCGAGTCGGTCGCGAAGACCAATCGCGCAATTGTGCTTTACGAGGCGCCGCTGACTGGCGGAGTCGGCGCGGAGTTCGCCGCGCGGATCGCCGAGAAGGCGTTCGACTGGCTCGACGCCCCGATCAAGCGCGTCGCGTCGCTCGACACGCCGGTCCCTTACGCTCCGCAGCTCGAGGACTTTCACCGGCCCAGCAAGGCGAAGCTCACCGCGGCGGCGAAGGAACTGCTTCGCTACTGATGCAGCCGAATACATCGAATGCGGAATGCTGAATGCAGAAGGAAAGAATGTAGAAAGGGAAGCGCGCGATGTCGCCCTTTTCTTCATTCTTCCGTTCAGCATTCTGCATTCTGCATTCGTTGTGTTGAACCTCTCCGTTCAGGCCAAGACGCACGATTTGCGATATCGTAGGATCACCTCGCTCCCCGGCGCGAGGAACTACCACCTTAGTGAGGAAACACCATGGCCGTTGATGTCGTGATGCCGCAGATGGGCGAGTCGATCGCCGAAGGCACGATCTCCCGCTGGATCAAGAAGGTCGGCGAAACGGTCGGCCGCGACGAGCCGCTGCTCGAGATCTCCACCGACAAAGTCGACGCCGAGATCCCGTCGCCCGCCGCGGGCGTGCTCGTCGAGATTCTCGCGAAAGAAGGCGAGACGGTCGCCGTGAACGCCGTGGTCGCGCGTATCGCCGCCGAGGGCGAGGCGCCAGCGCCTGCCCCGGCAAAGGTCGAACCCTCCGCTGCTCCCGCGGCAGAGCCTGTTGCGGCTGCGCCTGCGGCACCGGCCCCCGCGCCGGCTCCGGCGGCAGCCGCACCTGCTCCCGCTCCAGCTCCGGCAGCGGACCCGGCGCCTGCGGCGCCCGCCGAAGAATCGGTCGAGGATCGCCGCCGTACGAAGTCGTCCCCGCTCGTTCGGAAGATCGCGGCGGAGAATGCCGTCGATATCGCGGCGATCCCCGGCACCGGCCTCTCGGGCCGCGTCACGAAGAACGACATTCTGAGCTACCTCGACCAGCCGCACCCGGCTGCCGCAGCGCCCGCTGCGCCGAAAGCCGCCGCTCCAGTCGCCGCCGCTCCAGTCGCTGCCGCTCCGCCCCCGCCCGCGATCACCTTCGCGCCAGGCGAGCGTTTCCGCGTCGAGCCGATGTCGGTGATGCGCAAGAAGATCGCCGACCACATGACCGCGTCGAAGCGCACTTCCGCGCACGTCTCGACCGTCTTCGAAGTCGACTTCACCGAGATCGACCGCCTTCGCCGCCGCAACAAGGAGGCGTATGCCGAGCGCGGCGCGAAGCTGACGTTCCTACCCTTCGTCGTTCACGCCGTGATGCTGGGCCTCCGCCAGTTCCCCGTCCTCAACGCGTCGATCGACGGCGACAACGTCATCTATCACAACGAGATCAACATCGGCATCGCCGTCGCTCTCGACTGGGGACTCATCGTACCCGTCCTCCGCAACGCCGACGAGAAGAACATCCTCGGCCTGGCTCGCGCGATCAACGATCTCGGCGAGCGTGCCAGGACGAAGAAGCTCAACCCTGCAGAAGTCCAGGGCGGCACCTTCACGATCACGAACCCCGGCATCTACGGCGGCCTCTACGGCCTGCCGATCATCAACCAGCCGCAGGTTGCCATTCTCGGCGTCGGCGGCGTGAAGAAGCGCCCGGTCGTCGTGGAGACCGACGACGGCGACGCGATCGCCATCCGCTCGATGTGCCACCTGTCGCTGACCTTCGATCACCGCCTCGTAGACGGTGCGGTCGCCGACCAGTTCATGGCGCAAGTCTCGAAGACCATCGAAGGCGGACAGTTCTCACTCTGACCGTGACTGCCTCGGCGGGCGTCTTCCTCGCGTTGATTTGCATTGGGGTGCCGGCGCTCGCGTTCGCGGGAAAGCGCAAGCTCGACGCCGGCCTCCGCCTCCCCCGCATTCCGCTCTACGTCGAGGGAGTCGCAACACAGGCGATCCTTCTCGCGCTCTCGTTCGGGGTGGCGAGCGCGAACGGAATCGCGCTCCTCGTCGCGCCCGACCCCTCGCCCGCGAACATGGCGCTGGCCGGCGCGATGCTGCTCGCGGCCATCGGAACGATGCTCGTCGCCACGCGTTATGGAAGCGCCGAGACTCTCGACCGCATTTACATGATCGTGCCGGCGACCTACGGCGAGAAGATCTTCTGGATCTTCGTCTCGGCCGCCGCGGCGTTCGGCGAGGAGATGACCTACCGCGGCGTGCTGTTCGCGATCCTCCTGGGCGTGACCGGGAACTGGTGGTTCGCGGCGGTGTTAGGCGCGATCTTCTTCGCCGCGGCGCACCTCGCGCAGGGGTGGACGAGCGGCCTCGTCATCGCGGTGTTCGGCCTCGCCTTTCAGTTTCTCGCACTCCAGACGGGATCGCTGTTGCTACCGGTGATCATCCACTTCCTTTACGACGTCGCGACGGGGCTCTATCTCTCCGGGAGGAGGCCAGTTGAGGCAGTGTGAGGTCCGCCGGCTGCACCGCGTCACCTACGAGAACGGGATGCGTATGCAGGAAGCGCTCGTCGCGAGGCGACAGCGCAACGAGATTCCGGACCAGTTGCTGCTGCTCGAGCATCCGCCCGTCATTACGATGGGGCGCGCCGGGAAGGAATCGAACCTGCTCGCGTCGAGAGAATTGCTCGCAGCGCGCGGAGTGCGCTTCTACGAGACGACCCGCGGCGGCGACGTGACCTTCCACGGTCCCGGACAGATCGTCGGCTACCCGATCGTCCACCTGGGCGAAGGGCGCCGCGACATCCGGAAGTACGTCGAGTCGGTCGAGGAGGTGCTCATTCGCACCGCGGCCGATTTTGGCGTCGAGACGCGCCGCTGGGAGATCAACCGAGGCATCTGGGTGGGCGCCGACAAGCTCGCCGCGATCGGAGTGCGCGTCGCGCGCTGGGTGACCTCGCACGGTTTCGCCTTCAACGTCAGCACCGACATGTCGTACTACCAGCTCATCACTCCCTGCGGACTCCAGGGCGTGGGGGTGACCTCGCTCGGGCGCTTGCTCGGCCAGGCGCCCGAAATCGACGCAGTCCGCTCCGCGATGGTCCGTCACTTTGCGGCGGTATTCGAACGCGAGATGATCGAGCGCCCCGAGTTCCTGCCCGTCGTGAAAGTTCTCATTCACGACGGGGAGCGCGTACTCCTGCTGCGCAGGCAGCCGTCCGTCGGCGGGAACTGGCAGCCGGTAACCGGCCGGGTCGAAGCGGGCGAGAGCGAGCCTGCAGCGGCTGTGCGCGAGTTGCGCGAAGAAACGGGGCTCGCCGCCACGGTCGAGCCACTCGGCCTGGTTCAGTCATTCCTGGTCGACAAGGCCTACGTCCCAGACCAGGCAGAGGCTGTCTTCGCGCACGAACACACGTTCGCTGCCAAGGTGCCTCCCGGGTCGAACGTCGTTATCGATGAGGAAGAACACGAGGCGTACGCCTGGTTTACGATCGAAGCCGCGCTCGACGCGATCCTCTGGTCCGACGATCGCGATGCACTCGAGCTTCTGCGCGGCGAAGTGCTCGGCACATGATGAAAGATGCTCTGATCCCGGATGACTCCCCTAACTCCCCGGCTCCCGTGAATCGCCGCGCGGGAGAGCGTCCGCCCTGGCTCCGAGTTCGCGTTCCCGGCGACCTCGAGCGACTTCCGGTCACCGGGATGATCAACGATCTCGCCCTGAACACCGTCTGCCAGGAAGCGCGCTGCCCGAACATCTTCGAGTGCTGGGGCGCCGGCACCGCGACGTTCATGATCCTCGGCGACATCTGCACGCGACGCTGCACCTTTTGCGCGGTCGGCCGAGGGACGCCACGCGAGGTCGAGAACGACGAGCCGGAGCGCGTTGCCGCCGCGGTCGAGCGGATGGGTGTGCGGCACGCAGTCATCACCATGGTGAATCGTGACGATCTCGCCGACGGTGGCGCCGTGCACTTCGCCAGGACGGTCGAGGCGGTTCGAGCTCGCACGGGGGCCGCGGTGGAACTGCTGATCTCCGACCTCGAGGGCAATCGCGACGCGCTTCGCGTGGTGATCGCCTCCCGGCCCGAAGTGCTCGGACACAACATCGAGACCGTTCCCCGGCTCTACGCCCAGGTGCGCCCGGTCGCGCAGTACGAGCGATCGCTCGACCTCCTGCGCTGGGCCCACGAGGAGCGCGCCGCAGGAATGCTCACGAAGTCGAGCATCATGCTTGGCCTCGGCGAGAGCGAGGACGAGGTGATGGCCGTTGCGCGCGACCTTCGCGCCGCGGGAGTCGACATCTTCACGATGGGCCAGTACCTCGCCCCCACCGGCGACCACCACCCCGTGCGCCGGTACTACACCCCGGACGAGTTCGCGACGCTCGGCCGGCGCGCGCGCGAGCTCGGATTCCACCACGTGGAGTCGGCCCCCCTCGTCCGAAGTTCCTATATGGCGCATCGTGCAATACAATCGACCGCCGAGTAGCGCCCCGCATGCCGAAGCTGACCTTCCAGGACGCAGGAATCAGTCAGGAGTTCGAGACCGGAGCACGGATTCTCACCTGCGCGGGCGCGATGGGAGTCAAACTCAGCCAGGTCTGCGGAGGCGACGGAGCCTGCGGCACGTGCCGCATCGAAGTCGTCGAGGGGTGGTCGAATCTCTCCCCGCCGACACCCGACGAAACGTACAAAGAGCTCGAGGAGCCTTACCGGCTCAGCTGCCAGGCGCAGCTCCTCGGGGACGCGATCGTGAAGGTCGCAAAAATCGAGTAGAGAGGCCTTACAGATGACCAGCGGAACGATCACAGCGAACGACCAGCAGCTTGCCCTCGTTTTCCAGTACACGGTCGAGGCATACAAGCAGTTTCAGAAATTCGCCGAGATCCTGCACAACCCGATGGCGGCCGCGACGTTCAAGCGATTCGCGGAAGACGAGCGGCAGAGTCGCGACCTGCTCGAGATCCGCTACCTGCATGCCGGCGCGGGGCGCGTGCCTCTCACTCTTGGCGCCGACCTGAAGTTCCAGGACGTCTTCGAGGGCGACCTGAGCGATCGGGAGAAGCTCGAGATGATGCTCGCGCGCGAGAAGACGATGGAGCGCCGCCTGACGGAGTTCGCCCAGAGCGGCTCGGTGAACGAGAAGAACCTCTACCGCTACCTCGGCGCGACCAAGCGCGCGCACGTCGCCTACCTCGAGCGCGAGCTCGAGCTCGCAAAGCTCGTGAAGAACTGGCTCGACCGCGAGGACGGCGAAGACGTCGTGGTGCACGGAGCCGAATGACGGCTGGAGTCAGCATTGCGCAGGATGCAGTCGGGCACCTCGTCGAAGAGCTCGGCGGGCGAATCCTGCGCATCTCCTTCACCACCGGCTGCGGCGGCAGCGGCTACCGCCTTGCCTCCGCTGACGAGCCGTACGAAGGTGACCACCTGCTCGTCATCGAAGGCGTGACGATCGCTCTCGATGAGATGGCCAACCGCAACCTCGACGGCGCCGTGATCAAGTGGAACGAAGCCGAGAGCGGCTACCTCCTCGACCACCCCTCCGCCGTCACCGCCGTCTGGTGCGGCTAGTGTAGGCAAGGCGTCCCGCCTTGCCCGATACTCGCCAGACGCCTGGCCAATCTGACACCGCCGGATGTCAGTAACGCTCGGGCGCCTCGCCGGCTTCTTCGGCCGTCTTCGCTCTGGAGAGCTGTTTCTCGGAACAGGGAAACCCAAAGCGCTCGTCAAAGTCGCAGTCGGGGACGGCGAACTCTGCTTTCGAGGCGTTCCGCCCGCAACGCGGTCGGTACAGCAGGTATTGAAGGATGAGCGGCTCCTCGTAAGTCATCTCGTCATCTACGTCGATTCCAACGACCTGCATGTTTACGAACGCGCTGTCCACTGACCGCTCGATCGTTTCGAGAAGGTCGAAGGAGGTAGCAATCCGGAGCTGCTTCGTAATCTCCAGCCTGGCGTCGCCGGCCCACTCTGTTTCGCTGCCCTTCCACGATCCTGCATTGGTCTCGAATTCGAGATCGGGGCGCATTAGTTTGAATATCCGCGTCTCCGTGTTCTGAAACTCGGCGAGCGCCTCGGCCTCCGTTGTTCCGGAGAATGGCAGCGTGACTCGAGCAGTGATCCAGGCATCACCTTTGACGTTGCGGATCGTCCATTCCATTGTTTTCGAGTTGTAATCGGTCGAATTCTCGAGCACCAATTCGTCTCCCGTTGAGGCTCGGAATAGCACGACCGACCGAAACCAGGTCGGAGCTGATCGGTGGATTACCGTAGCAAGCCCCAGGAGCACGCCATCGGCCCGCGAAATCGTGAAGTGCTTGCGGCCTTCGGTGATCCTTTCTTCCGCCGGAAGCTCAAGGGCCCCGATCGTGATGAGGAGCACCGCAATTGCGGCACGCGCGCGCCATCGAATCCCGTTAGGCAGCATGGTTTGACTCTCGCTTTGTCGAAGCTATGGTTGTACGAAAGGGCTCCATCACGTCGCGGTGGCGACATCCGGCGTCGAGGTACCCGCCGCCTCGCGCGAGGACCTCCATCAAACGCGAAGAACGGGCGGAACGCCCGTCCTTCGTTGAGAGAAACGTCGATTGGATGCACACTACGAAGGCGGGTCGCCTTCGCTACGCCTTCCGCTTCTTGTAGTCCTCTGCGTACTCCAGCGCGAAGTAGGTGATGATCAGGTCAGCGCCGGCGCGCTTGATGCTCATGAGCACCTCGTCGCGCACGCGCGTTCCATCGATCCAGCCCTTCTCGGCCGCAGCCTTCACCATCGAGTACTCGCCGCTCACGTTGTAGGCGACGATCGGCAGATCGAACGAGTCGCGCGCTTCGCGAATGATGTCGAGATACGGCAGCGCCGGCTTGACCATCACCATGTCGGCGCCTTCTTCGACGTCGAGAGAGATCTCGCGCATCGCTTCGCGCGAGTTCGCGGGGTCCATCTGGTAGCTGCGACGGTCGCCGAACTGAGGTGCCGACTCGGCGGCCTCGCGGAACGGGCCGTAGAAGCCGGAGGCGAACTTCGCGGAGTACGCAATGATGCCCACGTCCGTGTAGCCGTTGTCGTCGAGAGCGTCGCGGATCGCTCCGACCCGGCCGTCCATCATGTCGGACGGCGCGACGAAGTGTGCTCCCGCTTCCGCGAAGCTCAGGCTCTGCCGTACTAGCAGCTCGAGCGTCTGGTCGTTGTCGACGTCCTTGCGCCCGCGATGATCGACGATGACCCCGCAGTGGCCGTGGCTCGTGTACTCGCACATGCAGACGTCGGGGATGATCGTCATCTCGGGAACGATCTTCGAGATCGCGCGGATCGCCGACTGAACCGGTCCCGCGGGATCCCAGGAGACCGCGCCGATCTCGTCCTTGGTCTCCGGCAGGCCAAAGAGCAGCACGCTCTTGATCCCGAGCTCCCAGGCGCGAACGCACGTGTCGACGGCGTCGGCGACGCGATCCTGGTAGACGCCGGGCATCGAACCGATCTGGACGCGCGGCCGGCTGTCGGGAACGATGAAGAGCGGCAGGATCAGGTCGGCCGGCTTCACTTCGTTCTCGCGCACCATCGCGCGGATCGCCTCGCTGCTCCGCAGCCTCCGAGGCCGGTTCCTCGGCACTACGATCGCGGTCGTGGGCTCACTCTTCGGGCCCGAGTTCGTCTTCATCGTCATCTTCGTCTCCCTGCATGAGGATTTGTGCACATTGTTCGGAGCAGAGCCGCCGGCCACCTGTGGCACGGAAAGCGCAATCGTCGCAGTAG
>JBPPMG010000224.1:0-15388 GCA_051305935.1 Thermoanaerobaculia bacterium | reverse complement strand
CGCCTGTAGGAAAATCCCTACCCACCCGTCCCGTGTGCCCGCTTCCCGCCGAGGAGGGGCGCGCGCACTGCGGTGGTCGCCCAGGCCCCGAGGGATGCACCCGATCGCGAATGCCGGGCGAAGCAGACGGGACGTTCGAGTGGCGCCACCCAGCCACTTCGGGTGGGAACGTCAGCCGTCAGGTCTTGCGCTCGCCCAGTGGATCGACAACCGCCGCCTTCGCGTCGACGATCTCCAGCCGCGGAGCGCGGTGGTAGCTGTCGAAATCGGGATGCACGAGAAGATCGACGCGCGTTCCGGGCGTCAGAAGGGGCTTGACCGCCGCGGACGAGCGCCAGAGCACGGCGCGCGCGATCGCGCTCCCCTGCTTGAGCATGATCTCGTGGCAATCGGCCGCGAATTCGCGCGTCGAAAGAACTTCCACGTCGCGCACCAGCGCCGTGATCCGCGGGTTCTCCGCGCCGAAGGGCTCGAAGCGATCGATGGCCGCCAGCAGCGCGGTGTCGAGTTCCGCGAGCGTCAATTCGCCGTCGACGACCGCCTCACGCGCGAAGTGCTCGACGGGAAGCGTCGCGAGATCCCCCGCGAGCCTCCGCGCCAGCTCGGGCACGAGATCAGACTGCATTGTGAATCCGCACGCATGCGAGTGGCCGCCGAAGTGCTCGAAGAGCTCGTGGTGCTTCTCCATCGACGCGTGCAGGTCGATCGACGGGATGCTCCTCCCCGATCCCACCGCCTTACCGTTCTCGATCGCGATGACGAGCGTCGGACGGTTGTGCTTCTGTGCGATCCGCCCGGCGCACAGTCCGACGACTCCTCGGTGCCACCCTTCCGCCGCGAGCACGATCGCGGCGGGAATCGCCGGCAACGCGGCGATCATCGCGTCGGCCGCCTGGAGAAGCTCCTTCTCTTTCGTCTGCCGTTCGCTGTTGAGGCGGCTGAGCTCCTTCGC
The DNA here is from genome assembly GCA_051305935.1 of Thermoanaerobaculia bacterium. GTDB lineage: Bacteria > Acidobacteriota > Thermoanaerobaculia > Gp7-AA8 > Gp7-AA8 > JACPDH01. The sequence continues at coordinate 14,436 of JBPPMG010000224.1, read as the reverse complement.
CATCGCGCGCGCCTCGCCGTCGGTTCGCGCCGAGAAAAGCTCGATCGCGGTGTCGGCCGACTGCAACCGCCCCGCGGCGTTGATCCGCGGGCCCACGCGAAAGCCGATGTCGCTCGCCTTCGGCGCGCCCTGAATTCCGCACTCGTCGAGCAGCGCGCGCAACCCTCGATTCGTCGTCGACTCGAGACCTGCGAGCCCGAGCTTCGCGATCACGCGGTTCTCGCCGACCAGCGGCGCGACGTCGGCGATCGTGCCGATTGCCGCGATCTTGATCAACGACTCGACCGGCATCCGGTCATTCGCGCGCCGGAGCAGCTCGCAACCGAGCTTGAACGCCACCCCCGCACCAGCGAGGTCGGGGAACGGGTAGGCGCTTCCGTCGATCTTCGGGTTGAGCAGCGCGACCGCGTCGGGCAGCGTCCCCGGCGGCAGATGGTGATCCGTCACGATCACGTCGATGCCACGATCGAGCGCGCTTCGCACCGGCTCCACCGAGGAGATTCCGCAGTCGACCGTGATGACCAGCTTGATCGCCTTCGCCTGCAGCACCGACTCGATCACTTCGGTCTTGAGGCCGTAGCCGTGAATCAGTCGGTGAGGAACGACGTAGCCGGCGTCGCCGCCGAGCTTGCGGATCACGGCGCGGAGCAGGACGATCGACGTGACACCGTCGACATCGTAGTCGCCGTAGATCAGGATCGGCTCGCGCGACCGGATGGCACGCTCGATCCGCTCACACGCGCCGTCCATCCCATGGATCAACCGCGCCTCGTGGAGATCGTCGATCGACGGATCGAAGAAGAGCCGCGCACTCTGGGCGTCGCGAACGCCTCGCCGATGCGCTGCCCTGCGAAGGAGCGGTGACGACAGCTCAAGCTCGTCACCAGAGTCCGGGTGCAGTCGCCATTGGTCGAACAACATCGAGGGATGATACGTGGAGTACGCGCGATTTCAGGGGGATTCTACGAGGGTTGGAGCAGTCGCCTTCGGCGACGCGCAGGCAGGAGTGCCTGCGCCACATCGATGCTTCTCAGACTTCGAAGCTGCCCATCCTGCGGAACTTCTCGTACCGGTGCTCGGGCAGCTTCTCCGGCGCGATCGCCATGAGCTCGGCGAGGGCATTCTCGAGGTACGGACGGAGCAGCGCCGCCGTGTGGACGTGATTCGTGTGCGCGCCGCCTTCGGGCTCCGGGACGATGTCGTCGATGACTCCAAGGCGCTTCAGGTCTTTCGCGGTGATTCGCATGACCTCGGCAGCCCGCTCAGCCGCCGTCGGGTCTTTCCAGAGGATCGCCGCGCAGCCTTCGGGTGAAATTACCGAGTAGACCGAGTGCTCGAGCATGAAGACGCGGTCGCCCACACCGAGCGCCAACGCTCCGCCGCTTCCGCCTTCGCCCGTCACCGTGACGATGATCGGAACCGTGAGTCCCGCCATTTCTCGCAAGTTCACTGCGATGGCCTCGGCCTGGCCTCGCTCCTCGGCGCCTACGCCCGGGTACGCGCCCGGCGTGTCGATGAACGTGAAGATCGGCCGCCCGAACCGCTCCGCGGTCTGCATCAGCCTGAGCGCCTTGCGATACCCCTCGGGGCGCGACATGCCGAAGTTCCGGGCGATCTTCTCCTTCGTGTCCCTCCCCTTCTGATGGCCGATCACGGCGCACGAGACGCCGTTGAACCGCCCGAAGCCGCTTACGATCGATGAATCGTCTGCAAACTTGCGGTCCCCGTGGAGCTCGACGAAATCCTCGAAGAGCAGGGCGATGAAGTCGAGCGTGTACGGGCGCAGCGCGTGTCGCGCCACCAGGGTCGTCTGCCACGGAGAGAGCTTCGAATAGGCGTCACGGGTCAGACTGCCCAGCCGATCCTCGAGCGGAGCGGTGTCCTCGCCAGCTTCGGCGAGTTCCTGGATCTGCCGCCGGAGCTGGAGGAGCGGCTCCTCGATCGACGCCAGGTCGGTGCTCATCGCGCGAACGCTAACAGATGGGTGCCTGACGGTCAAACATCTGGCCGAACATCACGACTTCACGTGATCAGCGGGTTGCTTCTGGTCCGGGCCCAAGGAAGATTCGGCCGGCATCGCGGGTTCCGGACGTGTCGAGGCCTCACAAAACATGGATCCCGAAAGCACACAGGAGATGATGCACGTGCCGCCCCTCGCCGAGATCGTCGAGCGGGTCGACATGCGACTTCGCACCATTGCGACGATCGTCGCTTCGGCCGTGGAGAGCTCCGGCTCGACGGCGCCGGCGGAAACGGCGGCAACGAACGAGCTCCTCGGCGCCGCGCAACGCTGGCTGGAGCGGCTCGCCGATCACAACCGCCACTTTCGCAGAGCCTCCGTTCCTCACAGCGCGCCGCTCTCTTCCCGACTGCAGAACGCCTTCGACAACGCCGCCGGTGCGCTGCGAGGCATGGACGAGAAGCAGTTCCGCCGTCGCAGCACACTCCACTCGTTTGACAAATCGCACGCTGAAGGGGTCTTCGCATGCGTGCTGGCGCTAGGCGACATTCTCCTTCGGGCCGCCGAGAAGGCTTCCGCCCTCGACCCGGACGTGTTCGCGAAGATCTACGAGCGGGTGCTCGCGCATCCTCCGATGCCGGAGCTGCACTTCGTCGACGGGTCGACTACCCCTCGCTGAGCTCCCCGGCCGCGCTGGAGCTCAGCCCATAGGCGCTCGCATGCCTTTGCGCACAAGTGCGCGTTCGCTTACGCCCTCCTCCCGCTACCCCGCACAATGCTCGCGTGCTCGAGCTGGTGATTGCCGCGTGGGCTCCCGCCGTGGTCTGCGTGCTGGCGTCCCGGTTCGGCGACGCGGCCGCGCGACGCGCATGCGCGGTTCTGGCCGGCATCGTGCTTCTCTGGCTGAGCCCTTGCTGGTTGTCGGGCCGGAGCCCGGTGGCGTTCGACTACCTCTTCGAAGACGTCGCGCCCTGGACGTCACTCGAGGGTGAGGACTACGAAAGCGCGGGCTCGATGCTCAGCGACGTGCCGCTTCAGTTCGTCCCGTGGCGCGAGGTCGTAACCGAATCGCTGCGTGAGGGCGAGATCCCATTTCTCAACCGTCATGCCGTTGCGGGGAGTCCGCTGCTCGCGAATCCGCAGGCCGCTCCGTTCGCTCCGGCAACGCTCTTCGGCCTACCGTTCTCCTCGTTCGCTTGGCCGCTGTTCGCCGCTTCGCTTCGGCTGCTCGTCGCCAGCACCGGGATGTACTTCTTTCTGAGGCAGGAGCGGATGATCGAGCTCGCCTCGATCACCGCCGCGGTCGCGTGGGGATTCTGCTCGTTCAACGTCGGCTTTCTCGATTTTTCGCACGTGAACGTGTCGAGCCTTCTTCCCTGGATGTTGCTCTCGATTCGCCTCGCCGCCAACGCTCGATGGCAGAGTGGCGTTGTCGGTGCCGCCTGTCTCGCGTTGCTCATCTCCGGAGGTCACCCGGCCTCCGTGCTCCACGTCGCGCTTCTCGCGGTTCCGTACGCGATCTGGCTGGCTTGGAGCTCCTCGGATCGGCGGCGGACGATTGCGGGCTTCTCTACGATTGTGGTGCTGGGGCTCGGGCTGTCGGCCCCCCTCCTGATCCCGTTCGCCGACCATCTGCCGTTCACCGAACGAGTTGCCTGGCTCGCCGCCCGAGCGGAAACTCCGGGTGCGGACCGTGCGCTCGCCGACGGACTCCTGCCGTTCGTCTTTCCCGCGCATCTTCTGCACACCGCTTCCCAGAACTGGCCCGGTCTCGCCTTCGTGGAGACCGCCTCGCAGTACGCGGGGATCGCGACGCTCCTCCTTGCGCTTACCGGCTTCATCGCGCGGCGTGGGAGGCTCCGCTTCTGGATCGCTGGGTTCGCCGCGCTTTTCCTGATCGCCGTCTTCGGCACCCGCGAACTTCTTCACGACATCCCGATGCTAGGGTGGGCGTCTCACGGCAGGCTTCGCTTCGTGCTCGCGTTCATCGTCGCAGTCGGAGCCGCGCACGGTCTCGCCCGGATCCTCGCGTTCCCGCTTTCCCGACGAACCAAGCAGGCCATCGCCCTGGGCGCAACGCTGCTCGCCGCGGTGATCGTCGCGATCTTCCTCTCGAACCTCGAGCTCTACGTGTCTCACGGAACCGGGACGCACGTGGCCGTCTCCGTCGCTGCCGGGCTCCTCTCGCTCGCCGCCGTGCTGATCGCGATCCGAAAGCCCGAATCCCGCGCGCGACTGTTGATCCCCTTCCTCGTCGCTCTCGACCTTTTCGCCGTTTCCGGCTCGCTGAACTCGCCGGTAGAGCGGCGCTACTACTACCCGGAGACTCCTGCCATCACCGCGATGTCTCCCGCAACTGAACCGGAGCGCACGCTCGGCATCGGGACCGCAGTGTTTCCCAACACAGGCACGATGTTAGGGATGGAGCTGGTCGCCGCACACGACCCCGTCGCGTTCGAGCCCTATCTCCGCCTTCTGGAGCAGTCCGGCTACGACCGAACCTATTACTTCAATGCGTTCAAGCGCCTTCCTCCGCGGGCACTTCTCGATTTTCTCGGAGTCGGCTACGTGATCGCTCCCGCCGGCTTTCCCGCTCCCGGATTGCCCAGGGAGCATGGGGGAAGCGACGCCTGGGTCTATCGGAACCCCGGAGCGCTTCCACGCTTTTTCGTTCCGTCCCGTATTCTTTCCGCGCCCGATCCCGGCCGAGCCCTGCTGCGCTCGGACGATGCGCGAGCGGTGTTCGTCCGAGGCCCGGCTAGAGAAGAAGGAGCGGCCGCGCTGAGCCTCGTCGATTACGGAGCGAGCTCCGCACGGCTCGAGGTCGACGCCTCCTCCGAAGCCTTCATCGCCAGCTCCGAAGTCGCGCTTCCCGGGTGGCGGCTCTCGATCGACGGAAAGGACGCGCCCTTCGAGCTCATCAACGGAGTCTTTCTCGGTTGGACTGTCCCGGTGGGACGCCACATCGTAGAGCTCCGCTATCGTCCATTGCGATGGGAACTGTCGCTCACAGTTTTCGCGCTATCCGCAGCCGTCGGGTTGCTGCTCGCCGCATGGACGCGACTGCCGATCCCGTCGAACACCGGCCTCCCACCTTCCTGACGACGGCACTTCGATCGGCGCGGCTACTTCGCCCCTTCCTCCTTACCATCGAGTCCCGCGAGTTTCTCCTTGAGTGACGCGATGGTTCGCTCGTTCTTCTGGCCCTCGGGAAGCGCCTCGGCCATGGCGATGGCCTCCTGCATCGTGGCGCGCGCGGCGGCGACGTCTCCGCTTCCGACCTGCGAATCACACTTCGTGCGATAGATCGTCAGGCGCCGCGGGCCGTAGGCGCGAGTGAGGGCGCGGTCGGCGCACTGGATCGACTCTTCCCACTTCTCCATCGCCTTGTAGGCCGCGGCGAGGCGCGCGGGCGGGTTGTAGTCGTCGGGGAAGTCGCGCTCCGACTGCTCCAGCATCGGAATCGCACGAGCCGGCTCGCCGATCTCCATGTACGCCGAGAGACGATGGGAGTCGAACACCGCGCGCGCCTCGGGAGTCGCGGCTTTCGCTGCCTCGCGATCGAGAAACGCCGACCACTCCAACGCGAGCTTGCGCGCGCCTTCCTCGTCCTTCACATCCTGTCGCGCGCCGATCATGACGATGTAGAGCCCCGACCGATCGTCCGCGGCGACCACCACGCGCTCGTTGTCCATCGCCTCGCGGGACATCGCCTCGAAATGCGCGACCGTCTCCGCACGATCCACAACGTCCTTCCCGAGACTCAGTGCGCAGTCGAGACCCATCGCGGCGATGTTCATCGCCGATGACGAGTTCTTGAAGCGTGGATACTCTTTTGTCGCGCGCGCGACGCAAGTTCCGTACTGCTTGCTGCTCTGAAGCGCGAAGAGGAGCGACTCGGTCGTGCGCGCGTACCGCGACCAGCCCTTCGGCGCCATGGCAAGCGTCTCCTGATACGCAACGGACGCCTCGGCCAGCTTTCCCTCGCCGTATAGGCGGTCAGCTTTCGCGAGCGCCTTGTCGACGCGCTGCTCGCTCTTCTTCGCGACCGACCTCGTGCCGTCGTCGAGGATGTCGCCGAGCTGCGCTACCGTCGCCGACCCGAGCCAGCGGAGAGCAACCGAGCCGTCCGCAGGATCGACGATGAAGAACGACGGCACACCCTCGATCACGAACTTCTTCTTCGCCGCGGCGTTCTGCGCCTTGTCGATGTCGAGTGACAGCCAGACGAACTTCGGCGCCCACTTCCCGAGCGCCGGGTCCGGGAAGACGTACGCGTTCATGGACCGGCAACTGTGGCACCAGGTCGCCCACGCTTCGACGAAGAGAGGGACGTTCTTCGCCTTCGCCTCCTTCAGCGCGCGCGCATAGTCGTCCTGGATGAACGTGATCGAGGACTTTGTGGAGCCCGCGGCGAGCGCCGAGGATGCCAGGAGAGAGAAGCAGAGCGTGAGCAACGAGTGCCGGATCGGTTTCATCGCGCGATCGTATCGACGCCGCAGCGCTCGGGCAAGCGGCGGACGGTCGATAAACGGCAAACGTATCGCGAGAACCTGCCGACTCGTCGCCTCTCGCCTCTCGCCTCCCGCCAGCTACAGGATGTTGATCGGATCGACGTCGACGATGACGTCGACGCCCGGTGGCGGTGCAGCCTGGAGCGCATCATCGACCGCCCTCCGCAGTTTCGCGCGCTCGGCGCTCCTCACCAGGATCTGGTAGCGGAACACGCCCTTGATGCGAGCGAGCGGAGCGGGCGCAGGTCCCTGGATGCGAGCGTCTCCGATCGCACGCACACGCTCCTCGAGCCGCTTTCCGATCGAGACCGACGCTTTCTCGACCCGCGTCAGCTCCTCGCCCCGGATCAGAATCGCGATCAACCCCGCAACCGGCGGGTAGCGGAACTTCCTCCGGAACTCGATCTCCGACGCGAAGAAGCCGTCGTAGTCGTGCCTGACGACGTGTTGAATCGCGTAGTGGCTCGGGAACGCCGTTTGCACTACGACGCGTCCGGGAGTCGTTCCGCGGCCAGACCTGCCCGCTACCTGCGTCAGGAGATAGAACGTCTTCTCCGCGGAGCGGAAATCGGGATAGCCGAGGATCGAGTCCGCATTGATCACAGCGGTCAGGGTGACGCCGGGAAAGTGGTGCCCTTTGCTGAGCATCTGTGTCCCGATGAGGCAGCGCGTCTCGCCCTTGCGAAAACGGTCGAGGATGCGCACCAGCTCCCCCTTCTTCCGGATCGAGTCTCGATCGAGCACCTCCACCGGTACCGACGGGAAGTAGTGCCTGAAGCGTTCCTCGACCTTCTCGGTCCCGAAGCCGATCGGCTGCATGACCTCGCCGGCGCAACTCGGGCAGCGCTCCGGGATCGGTTTCCGAAGCCCGCAGTAATGGCAGATGAGCAGCCCCTCGCGTCGATGCACGGTCATCGTCACGCTGCAGTCGCGGCATCGGAAGTCGTTCTCACATTGGCGGCAGAGCAGGAACGGCGCGTAGCCACGGCGATTCATGAGGATGATCGCCTGCTCGCCGATGTCGAACACGCGTCCGAGCTCCTCGCGCAGCCGCCCGCTGAACATGATCAGGCCGCGATCCTCTTTCTCTCCGCGCTCACCGCGGATGTCGAGAATCTCGACCTCCGGAAGCGGCCTCGCCTCGACGCGCCGATCGAGTTTGAGCAGCTGGTACTTCCCCTTCTCCGCGTTCTCCCGAGACTCGAGCGATGGAGTCGCAGACCCGAGCACGATCGGAATCCCTCGAATGCGCGCGCGAACCACCGCGAGATCGCGCGCGTTGTAGCGCGGCGTCTCTTCCTGCTTGTAGGCTCCGTCCCCCTCTTCGTCGACGATGATCACGCCAAGGTGCGGGAACGGCGTGAAGAGCGCGGAGCGCGGGCCGATCGCGACGTCCACCTCGCCGCGGCGCGCACGCCACCACTGGTCGTAACGCTCGCTCGGCGAGAGCCCGCTGTGGAGGATCGCGATCCGATCGCCGAATCGCTCCTTGAGGCGCGCCGCCAGCGCGGGCGTCAGCGAGATCTCCGGCACGAGGACGATCGCCTGCCCTCCCCGCCTGACGGCCTCCCTCATGATCTCGATGTACACCTCGGTTTTTCCGCTCCCGGTCACTCCCTGAAGCAGGAACGGAGCGAAGGTTCCGAGCGTCGCCTGCACGCTCTCGATCGCGTGTCGCTGCTCCGGCGAATAGTCGAGCTCTCCCAGGGGCGACGGCTCGAGGCCTCCGAAGAAACCGTCGAGCGTGTGCCGCCGTGCCCGCGACTCGATTGCGACGACACCTCGCTTCCGAAGCGTCGCGATCGACGAGGCGCTGAAGCCGGCATCGACAAGCGCGGTGTAGGGCGCGACTCCCTCCCGAATCCTGAGTTCCTCGACGACTTCGGCCTGTTTCGCGTTGAGGTCGCCCTCTACCTGCAGGAGCACGACGAAGCGATCGAAGCGAACTCCCTCCGCGTCGCGGAAGTCGTCCTCGATCCGGATCGCCCCCGCCTCACGAAGGCGGACGAGCGCGACGCGCGCATTCTTCATCGCGCGTCCAAGTCGAGCCACGTCGGTCGAGCCGCCGCGAATCGCCTCGACGACGGAGAGATCGCCCTTCTGCAGGCGCCGCTCTGCAACCAGCCCGGCGATCTCGTCATCGGTCGCGACCATCGTCGCGCGCCGCTTTCCCCGCGCGCCCATGTTTGCGGGAAGCGCGGAACGGATCACTTCTCCGATCGGCGCCAGGTAGTAGTCGGCCGCCCACTCACAGAGCTCGACGATTTCCGGCAGCAGCGCCGGATGCTCTTCGTCGAGAACCTCGCGGATCTCCCGGATCCTCGCGATCTCCGCGGACGCTTCGCTCGCGAGCCGAAGCACGAAACCCGTGGTGAGCCTCGCGCCGAACGGAACCTCCACCCGCACGCCCGGGACGACATCGCCCGCCAGCTCTTCAGGCACCCGATACGTGAAGGTGCCGCGAACCGCTGTCGGGATTGCGATTTCGGCGAACTGGCGAGATTTTGAGGTCATGCTGCGCGGCGACTATCGTCTCACGAACGAATCATGTGGAGTGGAAACGCGACAGGCGACGGGAGGATAGTAGCGGCACATTCCGATGCGCCGCGTGGCGCGATGCGCCGTCCTTACGCGAACCGCCGGGAGTCCGCTTCTCGCAGCCCGTTCGCAGTTTGCATGGAACCAAATCGCATAGCCCAGTGCGACGGCGCGATTCCGCCGCGGCGCGGCGAACACCGTCACGGAGTGCCGGTGCTACGAGCTCCAACTGCGGATCTACCGTCGGAGCGGCATCTACAGCGCGATGCCGAGCTCGGTCATGACCTTCTTCATGTCTGACCAGACGTCCTTCTTGGCTGCCGGGCTCCGGAGCAGATAGGCGGGGTGGTAGGTCGGCATGACACGCCGCCCGTTCCACTCCATCCACTGGCCGCGCACGGAAGAGATCGCGATCGGCCGCTCGAAGAGGGTCTGCAACCCGAAGCGCCCGAGCGTGACGATCACCTCCGGCTGGATGATGTCGATCTGCCGCATTAGATAGGGACGGCACGCCTCCATCTCGTCGGGCTCGGGATTGCGATTCTCGGGCGGGCGGCACTTCACTGCGTTCGCGATGTAGACGTCTTCACGGCGCAGCTTCATGGCCTTGATGATGTCGGTGAGCAGCTCGCCCGCGCGGCCGACGAACGGCTCGCCTTTGATGTCCTCGTCGCGTCCGGGGCCCTCGCCGATGAACATGAGGCGAGCGTCGGGGTTGCCGACCCCGAAGACGACCTGGGTGCGTTCTTTCGACAGGCGGCAGAGATCGCAGGCGGCGATCGACTTCGCGAACTCCGCGAGCGACGCGCCGGCTGCGTCGGCGTCTGCAGCGCGCGACACGTCCGATCTTTCGCGAACGACCGCTGCAAGGGTCACCGCGGAGGGCACCTCCGTCGACCCGACGCGTGCGCGCGCCGCTTCGATGTCGAGATGCGTGAACCCGATCTCACGAAGGAGCTCGAGCTCCTCGCGCAGCGCGTCTCCGCTCACTTCGTCCCTCGCCCCCGCTTCGCGACGACGAGGTCGAGAATGCGGTTCGCGATCACTGCCTTGGAGGCTTTCGCAATCCGATCGATCGCGCCGTCGCGCCCGATTACCACGACCTCGTTCTGCCCGGCGTCGAATCCGATCGACGCGTCGGACACGTCGTTCGCGACGATGAGATCGGCACCCTTCTTCTCGAGCTTCTGTCGCGCATGCGACTCCACGTCGGTCGTCTCCGCAGCGAAGGCAACGAGAAACGGCCTGCTCTCGAGCTTCCCGAGCGCGGCGAGAATGTCGGGCGTCTTCCTGAGCGTGATCTGCAGCTCGTCGACGCCGTCCTTCTTCTTGATCTTCTCGCCAGCCGTCTCAACGGGAGCAAAATCAGCTACGGCCGCGGCCTTCACGACGATCTCACTCGCGCCCGCACGCTCCATCACGGCACGGTGCATTTCCTCCGCCGTGGTGACGCGGACCAACTCGACACCCGCAGGTGCTTCCAGCGCCGTTGGCCCCGACACGAGCATTACACGCGCTCCCCGGCGCTTCGCGGCTTCCGCGATGGCGTATCCCATCTTCCCGGAGGAGCGATTCGAGATGTAACGCACGGGATCGATCGCCTCACGCGTCGGTCCCGCGGTCACGAGAACAGCCACGCCGTCGAGATCGCGCGGGCCGAGGATCGCGACAGCCCGGGTGGCGAGAACTTCCGGATCCGGCATCCGGCCCGCACCTTCGTCGCCGCAGGCGAGCAGTCCCGCATCGGGCTCGATGACGTGGACGCCACGCTTCCGGAGTGTCCCGAGGTTCTGCTGCACGGCCGGATGGAGCAGCATGAAGGTATTCATCGCGGGCGCGACGGCGATGGGGCCCCGATGCGCGACGGCGTAGGTAGTCAGCGCGTCGTCGGCGATTCCGGTCGCGAGCTTTGCGAGAATGTTGGCCGTCGCGGGGGCGATGAGCAGCAGGTCGGCCCAGCGGGCGATCTCGATGTGATCGACGCCGCCCGTCGACGAGTCGCCCCACTGGTCGACGACGACCCCGTGGTTCGAGACCGCCGCGAGCGAAAGCGGAGAAACAAAACGCGCGGCGTTGGGAGTCAGAATGACCCGAACCGCCGCGCCTGCATCCTGGAGGCGCCGGACGAGATCAGGCGCCTTGTAGGCCGCGATCCCTCCCGAGACTCCGAGGACGATGTTCACGTTTACTCTTCCGTGGGTACGAAATCGAGGATGTCGGTCTCGACGACGGGAGGCTCGAGCTGCCACTTCACCGATCCGTCGTTGATCTCGGCCATCGCGACGCGCGTCGCCTTGCGATTCTTGAGCCGGAACTTCGGAGTCGGGTTCTGGATCAGCTGCTCCGCCCGCTTCGCGACCAGAATCACGTAACGGAACTTGCTGTCGATACCCTCAGGCAGTCTATCCACTATTTATCCTCCCCAAAACGGTAGGCGAGCTCGCTGATGGTCCGCTGCGCCCCGCTCGATTGCAGTTTTCGCGCGATGATCGCAGCCTTCAGGCAGTCGGCGGCGATCGTCACATCGTCGTTGATGATCACATAGTCGTAAAACTGAATCCCATGCTCGACTTCACGGCGCGCCTCGGCGAGTCGCATCTGGATCTGCTCCTCGGTGTTCAGCCCGCGGCCGCGAATCCTCGCCTCGAGCTCGTCGAACGATCGCGTGAAAACGAACACGCTCACCGATCGCGGCTTCAACGACTCGTTCGAGGCGATCTGCCGGGCCCCCTGGACGTCGATGTCGAGGATCACGTCGTGCCCTGCGGCAAGACGCGTCTCGACCTCGCGAACCGAGGTCCCGTACATGTGGCCATGAACGTTGGCCCATTCGATAAATTCCCTGTGGTTAGCCATTTGCAGGAAAGCGTCGCGCGAAACGAAGTGGTAGTCGACCCCGTCTGTCTCCCCGGGGCGCGCCTCGCGAGTCGTATGCGAAACCGAGAAATGGAGAGGGTTTCCGAGTGCCTCGAAATACTCCCGGACGTGGGTGACGAGCGTCGTCTTGCCGGCGCCCGAAGGCCCCGAGACGACGATCAGCGTCCCCGAGGGCGAGATGTTGATCGACGACCTATTCGACATTCTGCACCTGCTCCCTGATCCGTTCGACCTCCGACTTGAGCTCCACGACCGCGGATCGGAGCTCGGACGACTTGGACTTCGACCCCAGAGTGTTGATCTCGCGAAGGATCTCCTGGCAGAGAAAATCGAGCCGCTTCCCGCTCGGTTCGTTCCCCGCGAGCGCCGCGTCGAACTGGTCGAAGTGCGAGACCATCCGGGAGAGCTCCTCGGCGACGTCTCCCTTCTCGACCATCATCACGGTCTCGATTGCGAGACGGTCGGCGGGAATCTCGATCCCCGCCTGCCCGGCAATCTCCTGGACGCGGGCACGGTAGGAGTCGAGCATCTCGGTGATCAGCGCCTCCCGGCGTGACGAGACCAGTTCGCGCCGCTCCCGCATCAAACGGATGCGCGCGGCCATGTCCTCGCGAAGCGCAACACCCTCCCGCTTGCGCATCACGTTCACCGCGGCGAGCGCGGCACGGACGACGGCAGCGAACTCTTCCTTCTCGGGGTCTTCGAGCTCGGCGTCCTTCGCTTCGACCTGGATGAAATCGGGAACGCGAAGGAGGTCTCCAGCCGTCATGCGGTCCAGCCCGAACTCGCTGACGAGCTCGTTGAGCTTCGGCACGAGCGCGCGCGCGATGTGCTGGTCGACGCGCACGGACCACTCGGGATCGTTGACGCGCTGCGCACGCACCGAAATGTCGATCTTGCCCCGCGACATCGACTCCGATGCGATCGCACGCACCTGGGACTCGAGCTCCCAAAGAAACTCGGGGAGGCGAACCGACACTTCGAGATAGCGATGATTGACGCTCTTTGCGGTGACCGTGACGTGAAATCTTCCGCCGACTGTCGCCGAGGCCCGGCCGAAGCCGGTCATGCTGTTGACCATATGGTAATCCCCTGAAGACGTAGGCGTTATACCAGAAGATCGGGCGCCGGTGGGCTCCGTGGAGAGGACTCCGGAGCCCCGGCTCCTCAACCAATAAAAATATGGCATACGTATGGCATTGATGCCATACTTGCACATCATGAAGCGAACGACGATCTACCTTCCCGACGCGCTCAAGAAAGCGATCGAGAGTGCTGCGAAGCGCGATGGTCGCTCCGAAGCCGACGTGATTCGCGATGCGCTCGAAACGTCGCTGCGCAGCGTCCAGGCTCCGAGGCCGCGCGTGCCGCTGACGCGGTCGGGCCTCGGCGACTCATCGGTTGCCCGGCGGGTCGACGAACTTCTCGAGGGATTCGGCAAGTGATCCTCGTGGATACGAGCGGGCTGATCGCTGCGCTCTTTCCCGATCAGCAGGATCATGCGGCCTGCGCGCGCGTGCTGCTCGAGTCGGAGGGTCCCTTCGTCCTCTCGCCGTTCGTACTCGCGGAGATCGACTACCTCATCACGAAGTTCGCCGGGACGAAGGTCGAGGTAGAGCTCTTGAAGGAGGTCGCCTCGGGCGCCTACATGCTTGCCGACTTTCATCCGGCCGACATCGACGAGGCGGTGTCGGTCATCAGGCGGTACGACGACCTCGACATCGGCCTCGCCGACGCGTCGCTCGTCGTGCTCTCTCGCCGCCACGACACGAGGAAAGTGCTGACACTCGACGAGCGGCACTTCCGCACGCTGCGTGCGGCGCACGGGAAACCGTTTCGGATCTTTCCGGCGGATGACTACGCGGACTGACGTTGCCGACACCCTGGTGGCACTGCGATAGGATTGCTGCAAGGACAGGCGTCGAACTCGATGCAGCCGCTTCTCTACCACCTGTACAGCGGACAGCTGTTCTTCTCGGCGGCGCTGCTCCTGCTGGCCGTCGCTGCGGCTTCTCTGTCAGGCGTGCTCGACCGACGGCCGATCCTCCGCAGTGTCTGCTCGGTCATGGCGATGGCGTCGATTCCCGCGGCAGCGCTCAGCGGTACTCCGATGCCAGCGCTTCAGGCAGCGCTGCTGCTCGGTGCGACCCTTCCGTTCGCACTGCTCGGAATTGACGCTCCTCCCCGCCGGCGAGCCATGTTTGCCGGCATCGCTATGGCCGCTACGATTGCGGCCGTCGCTGCCGAGATCCGCTGGCACCTCCCTGTCAGCCCGATCTCGAAGGCGCGCCGTATCATCGTGATCGGCGACTCGCTCTCGTCGGGCGGCTTCGGAGAGGTGCGGCCGTGGCCGGAGATCGTGGCGTCGCAGATCGGCGCGGAACTGCAAAACCTGGCCCTGCCCGGCGAGACCGCCTCAAGCGCGATTCGGAACCAGCTGCCGGACGTTCCGCCGTTGCAACCCGGCGACTGTGTCGTGATTGCGATCGGCGGTAACGACATGCTCGACCGGCTCCCTCCCAGGAGCTTCGAGTCGGCTTTCGCCCA
>JBPPMG010000202.1:0-2467 GCA_051305935.1 Thermoanaerobaculia bacterium | reverse complement strand
CGCCGCAGGTCTTCTCCTGACGCGACTGGCCACGCGCACTCGGGAGCTCGGGATCCGCATTGCTCTGGGCGCGGACCGAATGCGCCTGGCTCGGGAGGGACTCGCGGAGAGCGTGATCCTGGTGGCTGGGTCCGCGGCGATCGGCCTCGCCGCGGCCGACGCGGCGACGAGAGCTCTGCCGGCGTTGCTGCCTGCCGCGGCGGCTCGCGTCACGATCGACTTCTCGCCCGACTGGCGGGTGGCCGGGTCCACGATGATTGCGGCAAGCCTGGTCGTGGTTCTCTTTTCCCTTCTTCCCCTGGTCCATCTCCGGCGCATCGACATCGTGGCTATGCTCACCGGACGGAAGGGACGCGAGCGCCGAGGTGGGCCCGATGCGGTCGTGATGATCGCCGGGGTTCAGGTGGCGCTCGCACTCGCGACGCTCATGGTCGCGGCTCTTTTCGTGCAGTCGATGCTCCGCTACCAGCGGCTCGACCCCGGATTCGCTCACGAGCGCCGCGTCGCCATCCGGATCGACTCCGGCGCCACCAATCTCGCGGAGACACTTGGTCTGGAAAGCCTGCGGGAACGCGTCGAGTCGGTGCCCGGCATCCGTCGCACCGCGCTCGCCGCCGGTCCCCCGCTCGGCCAGCTCGCCTCGGCGGTCACGATCGGAGGCGTCGAAGCGATCCGCATCGACTCCACGGCGGTGGGGCCGGGATATTTCGAGGTGCTCGAGATTCCCTTGCGGGAGGGTCGAGGCTTTCTTCGAAGCGACGGATCCGGCGGCGCTCCGGTGGCGATCGTAAACGAGACGTTCGCGCAGCGACGGGGCGCGGGTGTGGGAATGGTTCTCCGACTAGCGGAGGTCGATCGTCCGGTGGAGATCGTCGGCATCGTCGCGGACTCGAAGATCGTCGCGCTCGCCGAAGCGACGGCACCGCACGTTTACGTTCCGCTGGCGCAGCGCCCCGACGCCCGAATCACGCTCCTCGTCGAGCTCGCAACGCCCGGCGACGGCGCAAGCGTCGCGGCGGTCCGCGAAATGATCGAAGGAGATCTCGGACCGGGTTCTGTCGCGGGGATCACATTCCTGGACGCGATCGTCGACGCGGACCGGCAGTTCGCGCGGCTCGGCGCCTCGATTTCGACCGCGGCGGCGCTCGCTGGCACGCTGCTCAGCATGCTGGCACTCTGGTCGATCCTGGCGGCGACCGTCGCGCGATCGAAGCGTGAACTCGCCATCCGCATGGCGATCGGGGCCCGCCGCCGCCATATCATCGCCGCGGCAGGTCGCCGCGGGATCCGCGCGCTGGCGATCGGAGGAGTGGTCGGAATCCTGCTCGCGCTCTTAGCGGCGCGAACGCTCGCGCCGCTGCTGGTGCCGGACGGGTCGATTGCGTGGTGGGCGCTGGCCGCACCTCTGTCGATTGTCTCGATTCTAGCCGCCTTCGCGGCCTGGGGCCCCGTGCGTGACGCGCTCGGGCTTCATCCTGCCGCGTCGCTCCGCAACGAGTGACACAACCGTCCTGCCTCGATGGGGCTCTTCAAATCGGGTCGCCGAGAATCCGAATCCAGAGGGTGCAATCTTTTTTCGCCGGGTGGGTAGGGGCCGCTCTGAAGATCTCGAACGAGAAGCCGCAGCTCTACGACCAGCTCGCTTATCGTCTGGTAACGTTCATCGGGATCTTTCGCCAGACAGCGGTCGACGATCCGGTCGAGCGATGCCGGCAGGTCCGGGTCGACCAGTGAGGGTGGGGAATGAGGGTCGTGATGGATCTTGTGTAGCGTATCGATCGCGTCGACGCCGTCGAACGGTCGGCTCCTGGTGATCGCTTTCGAACGCCCCCCGAAATGTGACCGGCCGGGCTCGCTGCGGAGGAGACGATCCTCAACCACCAGTGGCCGCGGTTCTTTACCGCGGCTTCGCGGGCCGAAGTGGATCGACGGGATTCGGGAGCGGAGGAAAGGATCCTCCGCCGCGCATCAACAGCAGCGCCCTTACTCCCGGGCGTTCGGGTTGAGTGAGTAGGTGCCGATCAGGGTCGCCTCGTCCAGGACGTGTCCCTTCATCGCTCCGCGCGCCTCCGGGCCGGTGAAACGATCGCCGAGATTCAGCGAGGGAGTGTCGAGCGCATAGACGTGGCCGGCAGCACCGACCCGCGGTGCCACCGATGGGTGTACCGGAAGCCGAGGACCATGAGACCGGCGGCATCAGGGGTACGTGGTGTTCGGCGGGTCCGCGGCGTTCAGCTCATTGCCGCAAAGATTCTGGCCGACCTGAACCGGTGCGCCGGCGACCGTCCCGGCGGCCCCGTCCCTCGTGATGATCGTATTTCCCGAGTACCCGACCCCGCGCGATCCGTTCAGGCCATATTCGCGGTTGAGGGGCACCAGGACGGAAGTGACGGAGCGCCCTTACCGTGGCTCACGGAGCGGGGTTCGCTATGCAATCCGAAAAGACCACGACGAACTCACATCTCCC
>JBPPMG010000194.1:0-3225 GCA_051305935.1 Thermoanaerobaculia bacterium | reverse complement strand
TCGAAGCTGCGGAGCGACGACCATCCACGCGCGCAGCGCACCGTGGGCCGGCCGAAGATGGCGACCATCGTCGAGGCGGTGGCCGGAGCGTTTCGAACGTCGGCGCGAGGCATTCGTGAGTCACGCGGCGGAGCGGCGCGGATGCTGGCAGCCTGGATGGGCTGGTACGAAGGACTGCACCGATTGCGATCGATTGCGGCGGCGGTCCGGTTGCGAAGCTCGGGCCACGTTCATGATCTGATCGCCATGGCGAACAAAGCGCTGGACGACGATCGCGAGTTGCGCGGGATGCTCGAGGCGGCCTGCGCGGGCCTCGGCTGAGTCGTTGACGATCGGCGCTCAATAACCAATTCCGATAATCGAGATCGGTCCGACGTCGATGACGTGAGGATCGAGGTCTGCCCCGGCTCCACGAAAAGAGCTGCCTTACGTCACAACGCGAGGCGTCGGCCACCTGGCGTGGGCGTAATCCGAGCGAAATTCGCCCAGTATGCGACCCGATCGTGGCGCGGAAGGGTTCTGCGCCGCGGACGACATCGTTCTGTTGGCTGAGTCGCGCGTCGGAAAGAGAAAATCGAAGCTCTGGCTCCTTCTGCTGGCTCCTTCTGCTTCTGCTTCTGCGAAGCTCCGGACGCGTTACCGATCTGATCGCCATAGCGGACAAAGCGCTGAACAACGACCGCGAGTTGCGCGAGATGCTCGAGACGGCCTGCGCGGGCCTCGGCTGAGTCGTCTGCCGTCGGCGCGGAACCAAATCCGACAACCGAGATCGGTCCAACGGCGATGACGTCAGGATCGAGGTCTGCTCCGGCTCGACGGAAAGAGCTGGCTCACGCCATAACGCGAGCCGTCAGCCACCGGGCGCGGGCGTAGTCCGAGCGAAATCCTCCCGGAATGCGACCTGATCGTGTCGAGAAAATCGAAGCTCTGGCCCCTTCTCCACTGGCCCCTTCTCCAGGCGCTCCCCGCGCCCTGGCACACACCATCGTTCCTGTATCAAAGCAGAGCCATGGCCGACTCATGATGCAAGGGGCGAAGTGAATCATGATGAAATGGGCAATGAGGTTGACGTTCGCTGTCACCGTGGGGCTTCTTGTCCTGGTTAGCTCGCTCTCCTACCAAAGCAACCGTACGCTCGTCGAGCGAGGCCTGCGTGCCGACGCCTCGCACACCACGCTCCTCCATCTCGACGGGTTGCTCCTGGCAATTGACCAGTTGCGCCACGCCGAGCCCGGCTCCTGGAACACGACCGATTCGAACGTGCGATCATCGTTCATCCATGCCTCAGAGATCGCCATCCACGGCCAGTTCGTGGCGCTTCAAGCCGAGCCCCACCTCGACGAGGCGAAGAAGCGGAAACTCGACACGATTCACGACCGGTTCGAGGCGGCGATGGACGAGGCGAAAGGACCGCTCAGGGAGCCCGGCGAGGGTTCGGTGGAACCACGCGACCGAGCCGCTCAGGATCTCCTCAGCAGCGAGATCGAAACGATCGTCGACGAGATTCGAACAATCGAACGGGCCGAGGGACTGGAGATCGAGAGACTCACGGAGTCTTTGCGAGCAAGCGCGAAACGAGTGCTCGCGAGTCTGCTCGTCGCCACCAGCGTCGCAATCATCGCGCTCACGTTCTCGCTCCTCGTGATTCGGCGTGAGATGAGAGGTCGCGCGCAGGCAAGAGCCCAGCTCGAACGCGCGAACGCAGAGCTCGAGACCCGGCTCGATGAACTGCAACGCCGATCGGTCGAAACAGAACTACTCACCGACCTCGGCGAGGTGCTGCAGGCCTGCTCAGAGCTTGGCGAGACGGCCGCAATCATTTCCTCGTACCTGCCGCGCCTGTTCCCCGGGACGAGCGGTGCGATCTACGTGAAGCGGGCATCCAACAACGGCTCGGATCTCCTCTCCGCCTGGGGATTGGAGACGCCGCTCCTTCTGAGTCTCGCCAGGGACGAGTGCTGGGCCATCCGGAGCGGGCGCATTCATCGCTTCGGCAGTCCGAGCCCCAACGTGCGATGTCAGCACGTCTCCGGCGCCGACATCTCTTCGATTTGTATTCCGATGCAAGCCGAGGGCGAGTCATTCGGCATCCTGCACATCGAGTCGTCGTCTCAGAGGATGCTCGAACGCGCCGCCGACCGCTTGTATAAGAGCGTCTCGGAACAACTGTCATTGGGGCTCGCAAACATTCAGCTCCGCGATTCGCTCCGAACGCGCGCGATTCACGACCCTCTCACCGGGCTCTTCAACCGCCGATACATGGAGGAATCTCTCGAGCGCGAGATTATGCGAGCCGAACGGCATCAATTTGACCTGGCGGTGTCGATGATTGATGTCGACCATTTCAAGATGTTCAACGACACCTTCGGACACGCCGCGGGCGACGCCGTCCTCCAACAGTTAGGCGCCCTCTTGCAAACCTCGTTCCGCGGCGAGGACATCGTGTGTCGCTACGGAGGTGAGGAGTTCGTCGTGATTCTCACGAATACCGCCCCAAAGGATGCGGTGGCGAGGATCGAACGGCTCAGAGAGAGCGTCAAGCGCCTTGCCGTTCGCCACTGTGGTGAAACACTTGGCCCGGTTTCGATCTCTGCCGGGGTGGCGCTCTATCCAATTCACGGCCACTCCATCGATGCAATCATCGGAACGGCCGACAGTTTTCTCTATCGCGCCAAGGCGGAAGGGCGGGACCGGGTTGTCCATGACGAGGATTCAACGGCACGCTTGTCTCCGCGTCGCCCGCTGCTGGTGACCAGTGTCCAGTGATCCGGGAAGGTTTCGCCATTGCGTGCAGCGCCGCCAGCAGAGAGTCGAGAGAGCGGGACCTGCGCGAGGCAGCGCCTCGACTGGATCGTCACGGAGTACACGATGCCTGCCATAACACCCTCATCTGGTCATCGAAACACCCGCGCTGACGCTCTCGCGCGGCATGGAGTGGCTCAACGGAAGCCATGCCGCAGGGTTCAACCGGCGGCACAAACGCTGGGGACATCTGTTCGGCGACCGCTTCCACGCGTTTCCTGACGAGAAGCTCACGTCCAAAGAACGGCTCGTCGACAAGGTGCAATGACGGCTCTACCTCGGGACGGAAGACTGGGTCGCGTCGATGCGCAAGCTCGTCGAGTCGAAGCTGCGGAGCGACGACCATCCACGCGCGCAGCGCACCGTGGGCCGGCCGAAGATGGCGACCATCGTCGAGGCGGTGGCCGGAGCGTTTCGAACGTC
>JBPPMG010000190.1:0-2696 GCA_051305935.1 Thermoanaerobaculia bacterium | reverse complement strand
GCCGTCGCGACGAGAGCGTCCCGTTCGCGGGAGTCGCGGAAACGTGGACCCGCTGGAGCACCTCGGGCCGGCTCGCGCCTCGCTCCAGGTTCGTGGAGATCGAAGAGGGAGATCACGCCCTTCTCGAATTCACCGACGTCATCGCGAACGAGATTCTCGCCCTGTCGCGCGAAGGCGATCGGCAATCCTGAGTTCCGCGGTGGTCGAGCCCGGCGCCTACGCGCCGCGCTTGTGGTGATCGGCGATCACGCGCGCCACGCAGCCGGTAAGGTTCTTCCCCATCGCGATGTGGAGAAACTCGTTCGGCCCATGCGCGTTGCTGTGCGGCCCGAGGACGCCCGTCACGAGGAACTGCGCCTCGGGGAACTTCTCCGAGAGCATTCCCATGAAGGGAATCGAGCCGCCTTCGCCGAACGAGAGCGCGTCGCGCCCGTAGAACGCGCGTGAGGCCTCGTTGAGCGACGTCTCGAGCCATGGGGCGAGCTTCGGGCAGTTCCACCCGGCGCCACCTTTCTCGGGATCGAACGACACCTTCGCGCCGTACGGCGGATCGCTCTCGAGAAGCTGCTTCAGCCTCACATCGATGTTCGTCGCGTCGAGAGTCGGCGGAATCCGCAGGGAGAGCTTGAGCGCCGTCCTGGGGCGCAGCACGTTTCCGCCCTGCAGCAGGTCGGGCATGCCTTCCTGTCCGGTGTAGGCAAGCATCGGACGCCACGTGCGATTCAGAATCATCTCCACGATGTCGTGCGTGACGGGCTGCACGCCTGGCAGGAACGGATAGTGGTCGAGCATGTGCGAGCCGAGCACCTCGGCCGCCCTTCTGACTTCGACCATGCGCTCGGACGGGACGTCGACCCAGAGCCATTCCGGGATGATCCTCCCCGTCGTCGCTTCCTCGATCCTGTCGAGCAGGATGCGGAGGATGCGGAAGCTCGAGGGAACCGCGCCGCTCGCGTCACCCGAATGGACGCCCTCACGAAGCACCTCTACCGTCAGGTTGCCGACGATCGAGCCACGAAGCGACGTCGTGCACCAGAGCGCGTCATAGTCTCCGCAGCCGCTGTCGAGGCAGACGACGAGCGAAGGCGTGCCGATCCTCTTCGAGAGCTTGTCGACGTAGTACGGAAGATCGACCGATCCACTCTCCTCGCAGCACTCGATGAGCACGACGAGCCGCGCGTGAGGGACCTTCTGAGTCTGGAGCGCTTTGATCGCGGATACGACCGAGAAGATCGCGTATCCGTCATCGGCCGAGCCGCGGCCGTAGAGCTTGCCGTCGCGTATCACAGGGTTCCATGGCCCGAGACCTTCTTCCCAGCCGACCATCGGCGGCTGCTTGTCGAGATGGCCGTAGAGAAGGATCGTGTCGTCGCTCGCGCCGTCGACTTCCAGCACGAGGACCGGTGTCCTCTCGCCGTCCTGGAGCACTTCGAGCCGGCTGTTGGCCACGTTCTGCGCGAGAACCCAGCGCCGGACGAGATCGACCGCCCGCGCCATGTGCCCCGTCTGGATCCAGTTCGGATCGAAGAGCGGAGACAGGTTGGGAATCTCGATGTACTTGCTGATGGTGGGGATGACCTCGTCGTCCCAGAACCGCCCAATTTCCGTTTTCACCTCGTCGACGCGCATCCGAATGGTCCTCCCCTGAGATAACGGCCAGCGGAGAATAACACCTAACGACGAACTGCCGGAAGTGCGTCACGACACCGAAACAGGTGCGGCGCACCGCAGCCGGTGCGCCTCACGTCCTGCCCCCGTTCGGGGAGTTCTCAGCAGTTTCTGCGGGCGAGCACGGAGGCGCCCAGCGCTCCAGAATAATCGTCCAGTCCCGCGTGGACGATTTTCACGAGACCTTCGGGATCGGGGCGCAGGAACCGGGTTCGCGCGGTCTCTCGGATCGGTCCGACGAAGGCCTCGCCGAGCCGCTGCGCCACGCCACCGCCAATCACGATGACCTCGGGGTCGTACAGGTTGACGACGTTGCCGGCGAGGAGTCCGAGGTAGTGCTGCGCGAAGGCGACGACCTCCTTCATGACCTCGTCATTCGCGGCGAGGGCGCGCTTCATGACGCTGCTCGTCATTCGCGGCTTCTGGCGCTCTTTCATGATGTCGGGCACGACGCTGGCGCGCCCGGCCTGGATTCGCGCCATCACCTCGCGCTCCATCGAGGTCCGGCTCGCGTACGCCTCTGCGCAGCCCTTGCGTCCGCATCCGCAGACGGGGCCGTTCTCGTCGAGGACCATGTGTCCGATCTCGCCCGCGGCGCCGCGCGCTCCGCGCTGCAGCTCTCCGCCGGCAATGAGGCCGCCTCCGATACCCGTGCCGACCCAGATCCCGACGGCGCGCTGCGCGCCCTTCGCGGCACCGAATGCGTGCTCACCGAGGATCGCGACCTGTACGTCGTTGCCGATCGCCACGGGGACGCCGAAGTGGTCTCTGAGAATTTTCCCGAGCGGCACGTCGGTCCAGCCGAGATTCGGCGCTTTCGCGACCACTCCCGTCTTCGGATCGGCCGCGCCGGGAGCGCCGACGCCGATCGCCTCGATCTTCGACGGCTTGAGCTTCGCGTCCTTCAGCGCGCCTTCGATCATCGCGATGATCTGGTCGATCGTCGCCTTTGGTGAGGAGCGGTCCGTCGCGGTGTCGCTCTCGCCCAGCACCTTGCCCTTTTCGTTCGCGACGACGGCCATCATGCT
>JBPPMG010000132.1:0-7069 GCA_051305935.1 Thermoanaerobaculia bacterium | reverse complement strand
AGGCTTACGGGACTTCGTCGACCGTGGGAGGCACGACGATGCGGCGGCTCTCGGTCGATTTTCCCTGCTTGCGCCACGAATCGAGCCCGCCTTCGAGCGGGCGGACATTCTCGATCCCGATCTTCTTGAGCAGAAGCGCCACACGGGCGCTCGAGGCTTCGTTAGGTCACGTGCAATAGAGGATGATCTCGCGGTCTCGCGGAATCTCGCCGACGCGCCGCGTGAGCTGCTCGACGGGAAGGTGGATCGCGCCGGGGATCATGTCGGGGTCGGAGTCGAAGTCCATCGCGTGCCGCAGGTCGATGATCGAGAACAGCTCCCCGGCCTCGATGCGCGAGGAGAGCTCGCCGGCGGTGATGCGGGCGGTGTGATGGTCGCGGAGGAACTTGCGCCGCTGGTACCACTTCCTCCCGATCCAGGCCGCGAGGGAGAGGCCGAGAGCGACGCCGAACCAGCCGCCCCACGTCGACGCGTACTCGACGATCTCCTCGATCTGGTTGCCGAAGACCCAGCCCAGCAGGATGAAGAGGCCGAAGTGGAGCACGCCGCCGACGGCGTTGAGCGTGTGGAAGACGTAGCGCGGCATGCGGACGACGCCCGCCATCGGAGGTGCGATCGTGTTGAGCCCCGGCATGAACTTCGCGACGACGACCGCTCCCGAGCCCCAACGCTCGAACACGTTCTCGCTCTGCCGCACGCACGAGTCGGGTTCGAGCGAGATCTTGCAGAGGAGGCGCAACACCGGCCCTCCTCGGCGGCGGCCGAGCTCGTACCAGAGCCCGTCGGCGATCGACGACGCGACGACCGAGATGCCGAGCGCGACGAACGGGTCGAGTCGTCCGACCTTTGCGAGCGCCCCACCCGCCATCAGCACAGGCATCGCAGGAATCGGGAAGCCGATCTGCTCGATGAACACGAACAGGGCGATCAGCGCATAGCCGTGCTCTGCGACGAAGTCGAGGGTCTCTTTCACGTGAAGGGCGCCCGGGTGGGGCTGAGCGAGTATCGCAGCGAGCGCGAGGCCGGGCAAGGGAGGAATGCGGAATGCGGAATGCGGAATGCGGAATGCGGAACGCGGAATGCGGAACGGGGAATGGGGAATGCGAAATGCGGAATGGGAAATGGGGGGCCGGTGAATGGTGTCGCGTAGCGACGGCCGAGTTTAGCCCCCGGTCGAAGACCGGGGGTTGGAGCGGTTTGATGTATGCCGCGCCGCGTAGCGGCGCCGGACTGGTCTCGTGCGCTCGACGCCGCGTGCGATCCTGCGCCGCTACGCGGCGCTGTCAATGTTCGCGACGGAATCCCCCGGTCTTCGACCGGGGGCTAAGATCGGCTGCCGCTACGCGGCACCAGGAATGCGCGCCAAACCGCCGTGTTGATTCCGCATTTCACGACTGTTGCTCATCTCTCGTGATCTGGCCGTCGTGGATCTCGACGATGCGGCTCGCGCGGCGGGCGAGCGCCTGGTCGTGCGTGATGATCACGAGCGTGCGGCCCTGCTTCCAGAGGTCGGCGAAGAGGCTCATGATGTCGCCCCCGGACGAGGAGTCGAGATTGCCGGTCGGCTCGTCGGCGAGGATGATGTCGGGCTCCATTGCGAGGGCGCGCGCGATCGCCACGCGCTGCATCTGCCCTCCCGACAGTTCTGTCGGTTTGTGGTCGGCGCGATCGCCGAGCCCGACGGCCTCGAGAAGCCTCGTAGCGCGCTCGCGCCGTTCGCGCACCGGGACGCCTCCGAAGAGCATCGGCATCTCGACGTTTTCGCTCGCCGAGATGTGTGGCAGGAGGTTGAAGTTCTGGAAGATGAAGCCGACGCGGCGGTTGCGGATGTCGGCGAGCTGGTCGCGCGTCAGGTCGGAAACGTGCTCGCCAGCGATCTCGTAGCGGCCCGCGCTCGGCGTGTCGAGACAGCCGATGAGATTCATGAGTGTCGACTTGCCGGAGCCCGACGGGCCGACGATCGCGACGAACTCGCCCTTGCCGATCACGAGGTCGATGCCTTTGAGCGCTTCGACCTTCACCTTGCCGGTGTCGTAGACCTTGCGGATTTCGGCCATGTGAATGATCGACGAGCCGTTGCTCGATGCCGGCTTTGCCGCGACGTTGGTTTCTGACAACCCGAGTGACATCGTGAATCTCCTATTCGTAACGCAGCGTCGCCGCTGGGTCGATCGCGGCAGCGCGACGGGCGGGGAAGTATCCGGCCGCGATGCCGATGACCCCGAGGATCGCCGAGGTGGCAAGCCCGATCTGCCATGACAGCGTCGGCTTTCCGAGGAATCCGAGCACCTGGTTGTTCTCGACCGGAAGGAAGCTCGCGGCGGTGACGAGTAACGTCGAGATGACGATTCCGAGAAATCCCCCGACGAGCGTGTAGATCATCCCTTCGAGGAGGAACGGGCCGACGATCCAGCTTGCGCGGGCGCCGAGCGCCATCTTCACGCCGATCTCGCGCGTGCGCTCTTTGACCACCGCGTACATGATGTTCGCGACGCCGACGCCGCCGATCAGGAGCGTCAGCGCGCCGATGATCCCGAGAAAGATCTGGATTCCCATCGTCATGTTGCGGGTGATCTCCGACGACTTCACCGTGTCCCAGATCCCGAACGCCTGTTCGTCGCTCGGATCGAATCCGAGCTTCGGCCCGAGCGTTTCGTTCAGGCTCCTCAGGAGCGGTTTCATCCCCTCGGGGGTCCTGGACTGGATGAGCAGCACCCAAAGCCTGTCGCGGCCCCACTGCGCCTGGAACGTAGTGATTGGGATGACGATGTGGTTCTTGTCGGGCCCGCCGTAGGCGCCCATCTGGATCTTCTTCTGCATGACACCGATCACGGTGTAGGGGATGTTGTTGATCAGGAGAGTCTTCCCGACTGGGTCTTCCTCGCCGAAGAGGTCGGTCGCGAGCTCGTCGCCGAGGAATGCGACGCGGCGTTTCTCGCGCTCGTCGACCGGGCCGAAGAAGCGGCCGCCGGCGACCGGGTAGTGCTTGCGCACCTCGCCGTACTCCCAGTTCGATCCGGTGACGCGGCCGTTGACCGTCGTTCGGCCGTAGGTGAGCTGCGTGCGCCAGGAGGTGATCTCGCCGATGACCGCAGCGGCCTCCGGGAGCCGCTCGCGAAGCCACTGCACATCGTCGATGGTCGGGCGGACGGGCCGTCCGATGGAGAGCCCCTTGTAGTTCTTCGATGTCTCGCCGGGCCAGAGGATGGCGATGTTCTCTCCCATCGCGCGACGGTTCTTGTCGAGCTGCAGCTTGAGCCCCTCGCCGAAGGCGAGAAGCAGCAGGATCGCGACCGTGCCCCACGTGATCGCGGCGATCGTCAGGTAGGCGCGCTTGCGCTGGATCTGCGCGGAGCTCGCGAAGAGCGAGAGGATGACGTTGAGTGAGTGTTTCATGGAGCTTTTGGTTTTTGGTTGTTAGTTGTTAGTTGTTAGACAAGGCAGCGAATTGCGCGAGTGACGCTGTTCCCTGTTTCGCATCGTGTGCCTCTGTCTCCATTCAAGGTGCAGCCTTCGTAACTTGTCTAACAACTAACAACTAACAACTAACAACTAACAACTAACAACTAACAACTAACAACTAACAACTAACAACTAACAACTAACAACTAACAACTAACAACTAACAACTAACAACTCCCCCCTCACAGCTTCATCGCCACCACGGGATCCAGCTTTGACGCCTCCCGCGCGGGGAAATAGCCGGCGACGAGGCCGACGACGCCGAGCGCTGAGGCGGTGAGCAGCGCGACGAGCGGTGAAACGCGCGGCGAGCCGACGTACTCGACAAGGCTCTCGGGGAAGAGCGAGCAGATGCCGATCGAGATCGCGAAGCCGATCGCGCCGCCGATGCCGGTGACGATCATCGTCTCGAGGAGGAACTGCGACATGATCGACTTCTGCCGCGCCCCCAGGGCCATCTTGATGCCGATTTCTCGCGTGCGCTCTTCGACGACGACGTTCATGATGTTCGACACGCCGATGCCGCCGACGACGAGCGTCAGGCAGCCGATGATGCCGAGGAACGCGTTGAAGCTCAGCATGAACAGGTCGAAGAACTTGAACTGCTCGGTAGTGTCCCAGAACGCGAGCGCTTCCTTGTCTTCGGGCGAGAAGCGCTGCTTGTTTGACATCGCGGCGCGGAGCGAGTCCATCACCGCCTCCGAGTCGACTCCGCGGACCGGTTGCGCGATGAAGTTGTCGATGTACTTTTCGCCGGTGAGTGCACGGTAGGTCGTGGAGGGCATCATGAGCTTGGAGTGGTCGCGCCCCGAGTAGCTCGAGTCCTGCGACTTCTCCTTCAGAACACCGACCACCAGGAAGGGGGAGCCGTTGACGAGAACCGTCTTGCCGATCGGGTCGTCGTCTTCGCCGAAGAGGTCCTTCTTCAGCTGATTGCCGATGAAGGCGACGCGGCGGTTCTTGTCCATGTCGAGGTCGTTCACGAAACGGCCGCCCCAGTCGGGGATCATGTTCCGCATCTCGCCGAATACCGGCGTCACCCCGGAGATGTCGACCGCCATCGTCTTCGTTCCGTAGACGACCCGCATGCTGTTCGAGTACTCGCTGGAGATGGCGCGAAGGCCCTTGGTTTCGGTCCGCGCGTGATCGATGTCTTCTTCGGTGAGCCTGATCCGGCGTCCTTTGCCGAGCCCTTCCCACGGCATCGAGGTCAGGCCGGGCCAGCCGATGATGATCCGGTCGCCGAGCCCCGCCGTGTTCTTGATCATCTGCTTGTGCATCCCGGTTCCGAACGCGAGCAGCAGACTGATCGCGACGGTCCCCCAGACGATCCCGAAGACCGTCAGGAACGTGCGCAGCTTCTGGCTCCGCATATCGCGGGCGACCTGGCGGAGGACGTCTTTCAGGTTGATCATGATCGCGGCGTCTCCGGGGCCAAAGGCCAGAGGCCAGAGGCCAGAGCAGGCAGAGGCGGGCCAAGGGCCAGAGGCCACAGGGCAGAGCGGTCAAGCGACCGCTTAACCTTGATGGTCAAACGACTGAGCCGCGTCGTGGCACCTCGCTGATTCCCCGTGTTCATGTCCGCACCTGGTGCTCCAGGGTTCTCTCGGTTTCCGGCTTGATTGACGGCCTGCACTTTCGGTCCGGTTTTGTTTTGCCTGCTTTGACCTTTGGCCTCTGGCCTTTGACCTGCCCTTCGGCCTTTGACCTGCCTTACGATATTTCCTTCGGCGGCCGCTCGACGACCTTGTCGCCCTTCTTGAGGCCGCTGGTCACCTCGACGTTCATGCCGTCGGAGATGCCGGTCTTGATCTCGACCTTCTTCGGTTCCGCCTTCGGGTCGGCGGAAGGTAGCTCGACGGTCGCCTTTTTTCCGCCGTCGGAGAAGGTGACGAGGCGCTCCGCAACCATGAGGACGTCCTTCTTCTCGCGGATGATGATGTCGGCGTTGGCCGAGTAGCCGGCTCGAAGGGTGAACTTGCTCGTGTCGTCGAGCTCGATCTCGACGTCGAACAGTGTCGCGCCTTCTTCCTGCTTCGCCTGGGGGGCGATGCGGGAGACGCGGCCGGTTACGACGTCGGTCGGCAGCGCGCCGACCTTGATGCGCGTCGCCATCCCGACCGTGAGCTTGCCTACGTCGATTTCGTCGACGGTGCCCTTGAAGATCAGGTCTTCCATCATCGCGATGGTCGCGAGCTCGGTGCCCGGCTGGTACGACGTGAGCGGCACGACCGGGTCTCCCGGATCGACGGTACGGGTGAGGATCGTTCCCGCGGCGTTCGCCACAATGATCGATTCCTGACCTCCCGATCCGGCGAGGCGCCCCTTGCGCGTCAGGTCGCGCTCCTGCTGCGCCTTGTTGAGCGCGATCGTGGCGAGCTGGAATTGCTCACGCTTCGAATCGAGCTCCGACTTCGGCAGTACGCCCGACCTGGCCAGCTCCTGGGCGCGGTCGACTTCGAGCTTCGCCCGGTTGAACGACGCCTCGGCCGATTCGACTCGGCGGTCGACCTCGGTGAGCTCCTGCGGGGTCGGGTCGGGAGCGATCTCGAAGAGCGGATCGCCCGGCCTCACGGTGTCGCCTACGTCGACGATCGCCCGCTTCACGATTCCCGAGATCTTCGACTTCACCTCGAACTTCAACCGAGGCTGGATCTGGCCGACGGCGACCGCCTTCTCGGTGATCGAGCCGGAGGTGACTTCGACCTGCTTGAGGCCATTCTTGTCCTTGTCGCCGCCGCGCGCCCAGGCGTACAGCCCCGCGCTGGCTCCCGCTAGAACGACGAGAATGATGAGGAATTTTGCGAGTTTACCCATCTGGCGATTCTCCTGATCTGCTTCGCTCCCGGCTCGATATGCGGGTCCTACCCGCTCGTACGAAGGTTGTCGGAAAAGGTTGCCGCGGAGGATTGCGCGATTGCTCGAATTCTCGATTGCGCGATTGCGAGCATTCGCCTGTCCCCCCTATTCAGACAGGATCAAGGCTTGTTTGGTTAGCGCCAGCGAGGGTTGAGTTGATTGGAAGGCTCGGGAGAAACATCTGAAGTTGGAACGTAGAACGATGAATCCTGAATGCGGAGACTGGGCCGCGAACCCCATTCCGAGTTCAGAATTCATCGTTCTACGTTCTAACTTCAGGTTTTCAGACCCTTGTGCACGTCCTCGCAAGCCCGCTGGGCGCACCATTCCGGAACCACTGAAGTCACATGCTGGACCGCTCGGACGAGGCAGAATCGGGTCTGGCAAGGAGCAGCGCGATGAACTTTCTCAGACTCGTTCCCGTAATCCTCAGCACGCTCGTCCTCGGGGCGCATTTCTTCCGGGGAGGGAGTCTCCTCGTTGTCGCCGTCGTGATCGGCTTCCTCTTTCTCCTTCTGGTTCGTCGCCCCTGGGTAGCCTGGGCCTACCAGGCGCTCCTGCTGTTCGGCGCGGCGGAGTGGATCCGCACGTTGCTCGAGATCATGAAGCGTCGGCAGGCGATGGGGGAGCCCTGGACGAGGATGGCAATTATCCTCGGCGTCGTGGCGGTTATCACGGCCGCGTCGGCACTCGTCTTTCGCAGTCGGGCGTTGCGCGAACGCTATCAAACCGTCTGACGGAGAGACTC
>JBPPMG010000157.1:0-10725 GCA_051305935.1 Thermoanaerobaculia bacterium | reverse complement strand
GAGTGCTGAGTGCTGAGTGCTGAGTGCTGAGTGCTGAGTGCTGAGTGCTGAGTGCTGAGTGCTGAGTGTGGTCGAAGAGAATTTCGATCTGTCAGTGACGAACGCCGCGGCAGCGGCGTCTTCTGGATAGCCCAGCGCGTCAGCGCTGGGAAAGCGGTGTCGAGAGAGTGTACGAGCCGCGTAAGCGGCGCCAGAATGACCTGCCGCCGCTTACGCGGCTCGTGAGATCCTGATCGCAACGACCCAGCGCTGACGCGCTGGGCTAATCAGAAACGGCCGCTTCCGCGGCCGTAAGGTGATTCGCTCCGCAGCATTCAGCATTCAGCATTCAGACTCAGCACGCAGCACTGCCTGTCTAACAACTAACAACTAACAACTAACAACCAACAACTAACAACTAACAACCAACAACTAACAACTAACAACTCCAAGACCAACAACCAACAACTCCAACACCAACCCCTCCCATGGACGCCCACACTGCACTCATCGTCGTCGAAGTGGTCGGTGGCGTAGCGTTGCACATCACTGTCGTCGTGTCGATCCTGATGGGACAGAGGCGGCAGCCGACGGCGACGCTGGCCTGGCTGCTGACCGTGACGCTGCTTCCGTTCGTGGGAGCTCTGCTCTACGTTCTGATCGGGCGGACCAGGACGCTTCGAATCGTGCGGCGCACGAAGCTGGCGGCCGAAGTGCTGCACGCGGCGTTCGCGGAACGCGGATCGCTGTCGTGGCAACCTGATTCCGACGCTCCCGATCTCGACGAGCGGACGAGCGACATGCTCGCGCTCGGCGAACGCCTCGGCGAGAAGCTCGGAGCGGCGCGCGCCAGCCGCGGAAACCACGTCGAGATGCTTGTAAACGGCGCGGTGTTCTATCGCGCGCTTTACGAGGCGATCGGCGCGGCCGAGCGCCAGATCCACGTGCAGTTCTACATCATCCAGCCCGACGAGACCGGCATCTCGCTTCGCGACCGCCTAACCGAGGCGGCACGGCGCGGCCTCGAGGTTCGCGTGCTCTACGATTCGGCGGGCAGCTCGAACCTCTACGCCTCTTTCTGGCGGCCGCTCACCGAGGCGGGAGGGCGCGCCGTCGCGTTCAATCCGGTGTCGGTGTTCACCTCGCGGCTGCGGCGCCGGGACCGGATCGATTTCCGGAACCATCGCAAGCTCGTCGTCGTCGACGGCCGCGTCGGCTTCACCGGCGGGATCAACATCGGCCGAGAGTACCTGGGGCTCGATCCCGAGATCGGGCACTGGCGCGACACGCACCTGCGCATCGAGGGGCCCGCGGTGCTGAGCCTCCAGGAAGTGTTCGCGCTCGACTGGCGGATCGGGTGCGACGAGAACGCGTCGGTCGAGAGCTGGTTCATGACGCCGTCGGTGACCGACGAAGGGGCCCTCGTGCAGATCGTCGACTCGGGGCCGGACAGCGAGTGGGCCCCCGTCGAGCAGATCTACTTCCAGGCCATTTCGAGTGCCCGCGAGCGCGTCTGGCTCACGACCCCGTACTTCATTCCGAGCGCTCCCATCGAAGCCGCGCTGGTCGCGGCCGCCATGCGCGGCGTCGACGTGCAGCTGCTCGTCCCGATGAAGCCCGACTCGGTCGTGGTCGGCCTGGCGTCGCGCACCTATTTCGAGCTTCTCCTTCGCGCGGGAGCCCGTGTCCATCTCTACGAGGGCTTCCGCCGCCGCCGCCGCCGGTTCGGGCGCGGGGGCGGCTCCGGACGCCAGGGTTTCCTTCACGCCAAGACGATGGTCGTCGATTCGTGGATGGGAACGATCGGCTCGGCGAACATGGACATGCGCTCGTTTCGCCTGAACTTCGAGCTCAACGCATTCGTCTACGACCGCGCTCTCTGCGAGGAGATGGCGCGCCAGTTCAAGCTCGACCTCGCCCAGGCGTCGGAGTACACGAAGGAGTCGGTCACGGCGACCTCCTATCCTCAGAAACTCGCGCAGCAGTCGGCAAGGCTCTTCTCGCCGTTGTTGTAAGGCGGAAGGCGAAGAGGCGAGAGGCGAAGAGGCGAGCGGCGAAGCGCAGGAAGCACGATGCGTTGACGCCTGCCGCACTCCCTGCCGCCGCCCGCCATTCTCTGGCTCTTTTCTACTGTGGCTTCACGCCGACGTACGAGCCGGCGATGTTGACCGTGCTCCAGAACTCGTCGCTCTCGAGGGAGAACGATCTCTGGAAGTATTCCTCGGCCTTCGCCCGGTCGCCCTGCAGATTGTAGAAGCCTCCGATCTCGGCCATCCACGGGGCGTCTTTCGGGGAGTGGGAGAGCGCGTTGTCGAAGGCGCCGCGCGCCTTGTCCCACTCTCCCGCCTCGACGTAAACTCGACCGATGCGAAGCCAGTCGCTGCCTTCCGGTTTCCTGGCGGTCACGCGGTCGAAGATCGCCTGGCCTTCGGCCTTACGGTTCGAGAGGTAGTAGACCCTCCCGACCGCGATCTGCTCCCATGAGCCCTTGCCGGCCTGCACCAGCGCAACCTCGAGCAATGCGTCGGCCGCAGCGCCCGGTTCCTTGTTCATGAACAGGGACGAATCGATCGCCTTCTTCGCGGCGAATGCGCCGATGGAGAGTCCGAGAGTGAAGATGATTGCGAATGGGACTGAGCGCTTCATCGTGAATCCTCCGTACCAACGAATCGTATAGCGATCGCGCGCGGACGGGGAGGCTCGCTCAGAGTTTGCGGATGGCCATGTGGAACCGGAGCGTCTTGGCGAGCAGCGGCGGGCGGCGATTGTTCGTCGCGCGCGCGAAGGGACGTGCAAGAATTCCGGGGCGGGGCGCCGAGCGCGCCGCACGAGGTGGTCAGAGGATGGGATTCATCGACGAAAGCCTGCTCCCCGGCGAGACGGTCATCTACCGCGCGCACGTTCACTGGAAAGTCTTCGTGCTCCCGGCGTTCTTCGCGATCGCGGCGGCGGTGATTGCCGGCTCCGCGCTCGTGTTCCCCGCGAACGCCTGGCTTCTCATACCGGGCGGCATCCTCGCCGTACCCGCGGTCATCATCGGGATCGAGCGTTGGATACGCTACAGCGCTTCGGAGTTCGCGGTGACGGAGCGGCGGGTCCTGATCAAGGTCGGCGTCATTCGGCGGCACTCGGTCGAGCTGATGCTCACCAAGGTCGAAGGAATCGGCGTCACCCAGACGGTTCCGGGCCGACTTCTCAACTTCGGCTCGATCTCCGTCACCGGCACGGGCGGAACGCGCGAGACGTTCCATGAGATCTCCTCGCCGATGGAGTTTCGCCGGCAAGTGCAGGCGAGGATCGGGATGTCCGACGAAAGCGACGCGCAGCCGTCGGGTCCGGCGCCCCCTGCGAAGCCCTGATCCGCTACCATCGTGAACGACGTGGATAGCTCGGAACGGGGCAGGCCGGCGGCGCTCATCCTGATCGCCATCTGGCTGTCGGTCTTCGCGATCGCGCTCGGTCTGCGAACCGCGAATGCCCCGGTCGCGTTGCGCGACGGGATTCCGGTTCTCTCGCCTAACGACGATCTCTACCACGCGAAACGGATTCTCCACACGGTAGAGAACTACCCGTCGATGCTTCGGTTCGACCCCGACCGAAACGTGACGGGCGCATTC
The DNA here is from genome assembly GCA_051305935.1 of Thermoanaerobaculia bacterium. Lineage (GTDB taxonomy): Bacteria > Acidobacteriota > Thermoanaerobaculia > Gp7-AA8 > Gp7-AA8 > JACPDH01. The sequence continues at coordinate 7,129 of JBPPMG010000157.1, read as the reverse complement.
TGTCCATGGCCGCCATTGTGGGATTTCTCGGTGGCGACGCTGCTTCGGCTGCTCGGGCTTCGCGGAATCGAGGCGCTCTCGCTTGGGGCGTGGTTCGCGCCGTTGCTCGGCTCGATCTTCGCCGCGACGCTCGGCGCGTTGCTGGCCCGCAGGCTCGGAGCCGTGGCAGGCCTCGTCGCGGGGCTGGGAATCGCCGTTTCGATTCCGCTCGTCTTCGTCGCGCAGCTCTCGCGGTTCGACCACCACGTCGTCGAGGGGCCGCTGATGATCGCGATCGCGATCGCGACGGCCGTGATCGTTCGCGACGGCGAGGAGCGCGTGCGGCTCGGCCTTGCCGGCCTGCTCGCTGCATCACTCTGCGCTGCGCTTTTCGTTCAGACCGCGCTGATCCTCGGGGCGGCGCTCGCGTTTGCAATCATCCTGCTGTTAGGCGCGCGCCGCGCGATGTTCGTCGAAGGCGCGGTGGCGTTTGGCGTGACTGCGCTCGCGGTGGAAGGCTACCGCCTGACGCTCCCCGACGACTATCCGTTCGACCCGTGGTTCCTCGGTTCTCTTCACGCGCTCGTTCTCGGTGCCGCGGCGGCCGCACTGCTGCTGGCTGCGACTCCTCTGCTGATGCGCCGCTCGCCAGTGTGGAGAGCGCTCCTCGCCGCGATTCCGCCGACCGTGGCGCTCCTTGCGATTCCCGCGATCCGGCGAGGGCTGAGCAAGGGCGGCGGGTTTCTCGGTGGTGATCGCTGGCTCTCCACGATCGCGGAGTTCCAGCCCTATTTCAACGACCCGCCGACGCGTTGGCTCGACTCTCTCGTGCTAGCTCCCTTCTTCGTGGTGGTGCCGCTCGCCGTTTCCGCGTGGCGACGAAGGGAGACGGGACGGCTCGCAATCGCGCTTTTCGCGATCGCCTACGCCATCCTGGCAGTCTCGAGCCGCAGGCTGGTCTACATAGCGATCCCCCTCGCTGCGCTCGCTGGGTCGTTTGCGTTCGAGTCGGCCCATCGGCTGGGCCGGCGCGGGATCATGGCGTGGACCGCCGCGCTCGTCGTCCTCGCTCCGGCGCTCGCCACCGCCGTCTACCTTCCGTCGGCGAAGCGGCCGCCCGACGCGCACACCGAGGCGACGATTCGCGCGGCGCTCGCGCTGCGACGACTGCCCGCGAGCGGACGGGTCCTCGCTCCGTGGGACCGCGGACACCTCATCTCGTTCTACGGCGGAAGGAACCCGGTCGTCGACAACTTCGGAACGATGGGGCGGCGCGGCGAGCTCGAGGCCGCGGCCGCCGCGCTCGTGGCCACGGACGATGACGCGCTGCTTCGCTATTGCCGCGAGCGCGACATCGCCTACATCGTGCTGAATCACCCGATCGAGCAGATCGCGGCGACCGCGACAATCGCCGGTTTCGACGGAGATCGCTACGCGCGCGGACGCGGCTGGATCGAGCGGGGCCCCGACGCCGAATCGACCTTCTGGTGGCGTGCCTACTTCGGGGGAGGGCGGGCAGAGCTTGCCGGAGTTCCTCTGCCGAAGCCGGTGCGCGGCTTCCGTCTCGTCTGGACCGACGAAATGGACGTCGCCTACGCGTTCGGGCTTCGCGGCGACGCCGCGCAGATCTGGGCTGTGGAGTGATCGTCCCGGGCCGGATCGATTTCGCGGTGCGATCGCTTACTCCGGCACGGCTGTCGCGCGGCGAGACAGGGCGCGGGCGATCGAATCGCTGCACTGGGGCAGCTGGTTTCTCAACTCGCGGCTGATCTGTGGATAGGTGAGGCGCATCGAGGAATCGTGACCATAGCGCGCCAGCTCGCGATCGACGCTCGACCACGGCACCTGCTCGACGATCTCGCGATAGGCGCCGACGACGAGGCCCGTACGGTCGCGGCCTCTCGAGCAGTGCACGTAGACGGGCCAGCGGGACCGGTCCGAGAGAATCGCGACGGCCGCCGCAACTTCCGCGCAGCTCGCCGCCTCTCCGACGCTCGTCGGATCGAGCGGCAGGCTCACGAAGCTCATGCCTAACCGCTCGGCCTGCTCGCGCTCCTCGTCGAGCCGGCCATGGTTGAGTTTCAGGATCGTGCGTACGCCCAGGCCCCGCAGGTACGTCATCTCCGACTTCGTCGGCTGGCCTCCGCGGTAGATCCCCTCAGGAATGACGACGCCGAAGTTCCGAGGGGTGGAAGGGGCGGCGCCGCAGGTGGCGCTGGGCAGGAGCAGGACGAGTGTCGCTGCGATCCACAGGACGCGCCTCACCGGTACTGTCTCCTGGAGAAGAGGATGAACGCACTCTCGTAGACCGCCGTCGCTCGATCGACCAGCCGCGCGTCGAACGGGAGGAGTGTCTGCTGGTCCGTCGCGGAGTCGTACCGGTAGACGGCGGAGCTCTGCTGCAAACCGAGCACCGCGAGCCGGTTTCCAATCAGCATTCCGACGTCGTGATTGTGGCTGACGAAGATCGGCCGCTCGGGATCAGGATGGGAAAGCACGTTCTTGCCGTAGAACGGCGCGGAGTAGGGAATGCCGAGAAGCCCGAGAACGGTCGGGGCCACGTCGATCTGGCTCGTGGGTGACGAGACGACGAGCGGATCGATGCCGTTGCCGAAGACGAGGACCGGGATGCGGTAGCTCGGCAGTGGAATCTCGCCATGGCCATACACGCGCGAGCCATGGTCACCGAGGACGACGAAGATCGTCTTGTCGTACCAGGAGTGACTCCTGGCGTCGCGAATGAACGCGCCGAGCGCGAAGTCCGCGTATCGGACCCCCGCCTTGCGCCCTCCACCCTCGGCGGGAACCCCGGGAACGCCCTCGCGATAGGTGAATGGCTTGTGGTTCGATGTGGTCAGGACGATCGAGAAGAACGGGCGTCGCTCGGCGGAACGGGCATCGAAATAGGCGAGGGCGTGGGCGAACAGATCCTCGTCGCTCACGCCCCAGATGTTCGAGGCTCGCGGGTTTTCGATTCCGGCTCGATCGCTGATCGCGAACCCGTTCGAGGCGAAGAAGTGATTCATGTTGTCGAACGTGCCGTATCCACCGTAGAGGAAACTCGTGTGATATCCGGCGGCGTTCATGACCTGACCCCATGTCGCGATGTTCTCGCTCCCGGGGCGCTTGACGATCGATCGCGACGGAATCGGGGGAAGCGAGGTCACGACCGCTTCGAGGCCGCGTACTGTTCGCGTGCCCGTTGCCCAGGCGTTCGACCAGAAGATGCCGTTGGCGGCAAGCTCGTCGAGATTCGGTGTGAGCCCCTTCGTGTCTCCGCAGGCGCCTGTCTGCTCGCAACCGAGCGACTCCTCGAGGATGACGACGACGTTCCGGCCGGCCAGGCTCGACTGCGATGCGGAGTGCGAGCGTCTCAGATCGCGTCCGGCGCGGCTGGTCCACCGCTCGTTCTTTTCGAGCGGAACGCTCCGCATGATCGCGAAGGCTCGCTCCTCGGGCAGCATCCTGTAGTAGTCCGAGTAGCTGATGTCGTTCGTTCGGAGTGCCTCGATGAACGACGAGACGCCGTTGAAGCTGATCTGGTCGGAGCGAGGCTCGTGCATCGCGAAGACATGAGGCGGAACGAGCACGGGGAGCATGAAAGCGGCGACCGCGTGCAGAGCGAGGGCGGCGAGTCGTGTCGCTCCCGCGGCGGGAGCTTCCGCATCCGCCCGGATCGCGTGCCGCAGCAGCAGGACGATTCCTGCCGTCACACCCGCGGTGATCGCGAGAATCAGCCCTACCGGGTACGACTCCCAGATGTTGACCATCACTTCCGTCGGCGACATCAGGTAGTCGACGGCGACGAGATTCATCCGCGAAGAGAACTCCTCGAAGAAGAAGTACTCGACGAACGCGAGGTAGAGCCGTCCAAAGATGGCGGCGAAGACGAATGCCGTGATCAAGCCTCGGCCGGTCCGCGATCTCCGTACGCTTCGCGGCGCGGCGACGAGGACGACCGCGAGCGGGAACAGGAGAAGCGGAAGCACGACGAGATCGTTGAGCAGGCCCCGGATGAGGCTCGACGGGAGCTCGAGAAGCGGAACGTCGAGTTTCGAACCAAAGGTGACGAGGAGAACGACACGCAGCAGCGCGTCGAGCAGAAGTGACAACCCGCCAACCGCGAGGATCGTGCGCGCGGGAAACGTCCACGTTTCAGGCGCGAAGATGGATGCCTCGCGGGAGGCGTCCGGGGCGCAGGCGTTGCGAAGAGTCAAATGATCCTCAGGCTGGTTCCCGAGAGTGTTTGGAAGTGCCCGACGCGGCCCGGGTACCAGTCGACAGCCGCTCGATCCGTCTGATTCCATCGGAACCTTAGCGGAGGGAGGGCGTCGCTATCGTGACGGGGAGATTACGTGCGTGTCATCTGGCGCAGAACGCGAAGCGGCGCCTCACAGCCGGATCTGCCGCACGTCGCGCATCTCTTTGAACGAACGTAGGAACGATAGTGTCGCCTCGTCGAGCGGGGAGTCGAGCGTGACGATCGCCATCGCGAGCCCTTTGTCTCCCGTGCGCGCCAGGTTGTACTCGGCGATGTTGATCTCGCGATCGCCGAGGATCGTGCCGACCTTGCCGACCACGCCGGGGACGTCCTGGTTCACCATGTAGAGCAGGTGCCCCTGCGGCTGGAACTCGACGTAGAAGTCGTTCACTTCCACGATGCGTGCGTTCTTCTCGCTGAAGAGCGTCCCGGCGACGCGCATCTCCTCGGCGTCGCTCCGCACGCGCAGCGTGACGAGGTGGGCGTAGTCGACGAGCGTCTTGTGCACCGTCGTCACGAGCTCGATCCCGCGCTGCTGCACCACCGACTGCGCGTTCACGTAGTTGACCGACTCGTTGAGCACCGGCTCGAGAAGCCCTTTCGCCGCGGCGACCGTGAGGATGCTCGCGTTCTTGTCGTCGATGCCCCAGAGCTCGAGCGTGACCTGCTCGACGGCGCCGCGGATGAGCTGTCCCGCGAAGGAGCCGAGCTTCTCGGCGAGGTTGATCAGCGCGCGGGTGCCACTCTCGGCGACTCCCTCGAACGGCAGGTTCACCGCCGAGACGAAGATCGACCCGCGCAGCGCCTCGACGACCATCTCCGCCGTCTGCAGCGCGACGCGGTCCTGCGCTTCCCAGGTGTTCGCTCCGATGTGGGGTGTGAGGATGATGTTCGGCGCCTTCACCAGCGGATGCTCGGCGCCCGGAGGCTCGTCTTCGTATACGTCGATCGCCGCGCCGGCGACGAGCCCGCCGCGCAGCGCGCCGGCGAGCGCCTGCTCGTCGTAGATCCCGCCGCGCGCGCAGTTGATCAGCATGACGTTCTTCTTCATCTGCTCCATCTCGGCGGCGCCGATCATCCCGCGCGTCTCGTCGTTGAGCGGCGTGTGGACGGTGATGAAGTCGGACTCGGCGACGAGCCTCTCCAGCGACACTTCCTCCGCGCCCACGCGCTCGAAGGCGAAGCTGGCGATGTAGGGGTCGTAGGCGACGATCTTCATTCCGAAGCCGCGTGCGCGTTCGGCAACGCGGCTTCCGATCCGCCCGAGGCCGATGATGCCGAGCGTCTTGTCGGAGAGCTCGACGCCCATGAACTTCGCGCGTTTCCACTCGCCCGCACGCACCGAGGCGTCGGCGCCCGGGATGTTGCGGCAGAGCGCGAGCATCATCGCCATCGTGTGTTCCGTCGCCGAGAGAATGTTCGCCGTGGGGGCGTTGATGACGAGGATCCCGCGGCGCGTCGAGGCGTCGACGTCGACGTTGTCGAGGCCGACCCCTGCGCGTCCCACCACGCGGAGCTGCTTCGCGTGGGAGAGAAGCTCGTCGGTCACCGCCGTGCCGCTGCGGGTGATCAGCGCGTCGGCGCTGGAGACCTCGTGGTGAAGCTCGGCCCCGGCGAGGCCAGGCCGGTAGTCGAGATCGACGTCGGCCTGGTTGCGCAGCAGCTCGAGCCCGCTGTCGGCGAGCGTATCGGTGACGAGAATGCGAAAGCGGGACTGGGACACGGAATCACCTCGGGAACAGGGTTCGAAACGAGGGGCAAAGGATACAACGAACCGGGAAGACGCCAGGAAGTGTTCCGATATCGAGAGGTGGCGAGGCGTCCCGAACCACTTCAGATTCCGCTTCGTGACGTCGAATCCCCTCGAAGATGGCGCATGATCTCCGTATGCCCCTGCAGGTTCGGACCAAACCGGTGGAGACGCTCGTCGCCCGCACGGACGCCGTTGCCGTCGGCAGGTTCGTCTGCCCTTCCTCCCACCCGCTCTTTCACGACAGCGGGCCGTGCACGCACCACACGTTCGTCTTCCCGCGAACGGTGACCCGCGTCCGGCTCGAGGGGGGGCCGTCGTTCGTCGCCGACCCGACGGTCGTCATCTTCTACAACCAGCACCAGAACTACACGAGGACGAAAGTCAGCGACGTCGACGCGTGCGACTGGTACGTCGTCGCGGACGAACTGATGCTCGATGCAATCTCCCAGTTCGATCCCGGCGTGCGCGATCGCGCCGACCGACCGTTTCGCTTCGCGTCAGCCCCGATCGATTCCCGGACCTATCTCCAGCAACGCCGTTTGTTCGACCGCCTTTCGACAGCGCGCGAAGGCGATTCGCTCGAGACTGATGAGGCAGTGCTGCGAATTCTCGGCCGGGCGATCGAAAGCGCGTACGCGACCCATTCGCGAGGTATACGGACGCGAAGGCCTGCGGTCTCCGGCGAGCAGATCGACGCGGTGAAACGAGCGATCGCTGCGAGCTACGCGGGCGAGTCGAGGCTCCTCGAGCTCGCCCGGATCGCGGAGTGCTCCCCGTTTCACTTGTGCAGAGCGTTTCGCAACAGCACGGGGATGACGATCACCACCTACCGCCATTCGCTGCGGATGCGCGCCGCGCTCGGACGGCTTCGAGAGAAGCGAGCCGACCTCACGGAGCTGGCGCTCGAGCTTGGATACTCGAGCCACAGCCATTTCACCGCGGTGTTTCGCCGAACGTTCGGAATGCCTCCGTCGGCGTGGCGTGCAATTCCGTGATGATCGAGGGTACTAGTGTAGTGTTTCGTTAATCCCTTGCCTTTCGTTGCGACGGAATGCAGAGCAGAAATGGGGCGACTTCCGCGTCGCTCGTCGTCGACGATGAACCACATCGCCTCCTCCTCGCTCCTTGAACTCACC
>JBPPMG010000126.1:0-8466 GCA_051305935.1 Thermoanaerobaculia bacterium | reverse complement strand
GAAGGTGAACGTTTCGCACGCGGCGGGACCGTTCCTGGTCACGACTCCCGATGTTGCGACGACGTGGTACGGCCGCTCGTGGAGGCAAGTGACGTGGAGTGTGGCCGGAACCACCGCGGCGCCCGTCGACTGCGCGAACGTGAAGATCATGCTGTCGACTGACGGTGGACTCACGTTCCCCGCGGCGCTTGCCGCGAGTACACCCAACGACGGCGAGGAATTCGTTGCAGTGCCGAACGTGACGACGACGAAAGCGCGTGTTCGCGTCGAGTGCGCGACTTCCCCGTTCTTCGACATCTCCAACGCGGACTTTACGATCGTTCCAATCGAGCGCCGGCGCCCTGCCCGCAGATGACGGCGGCTGCCCGTCTCGGCAGGTCCCAATCTCCACTTGCTTGCACCACTCGGCGATGACGCTGCGTCGAATCGCGGGCTTCGGGCTGAACGGTTTTTCCTCCATCCCGTTGGATGCGCTTTGGTGAGTTGCGATCGCGCATAAGTGTGATCGCGCACATCGCTCGCCCCCCCCGCGCGCGCTACACTCCCACGCGGAGACCGAGACCGATGCCGAAGATCACCTTCAAAGCCGCGGGGAAATCGATCGATGCCGACGAGGGGACGTGGCTGTACGACGTCTGCCAGGATGCCGACAGCGGCATTCCGTTTGCCTGTAAGGCGGGCGCGTGCGGCACCTGCGCAACGGAGGTCCTCGAAGGGATCGAGAACCTCGGCGACGCGGGAGCGCGCGAGATCCGAACGCTCTCGGCGCACTCGCTCGATCCGCGGAAGTTCCGGCTCCCCTGCCTGTGCGAGGCGCAGGGAGACGTCGTCTTCGGCGCGTCGGTGATGGGAGCGCAGAAGGCTGCGGCGGTCGCGACGCACGAAGTCACGGTCGAGTCGTACAGGCCGCTGAACCTGACGGTGGCGGAGCTCCGCTTCTTCGTGGAGTCGGCCGAGTTCGAGTACCGCCCCGGGCAGTACATGATCTTCCACGTGCCGGGCGACGGAAAGACCGTGCACCGTTCGTACTCGATCAGCACGCCGCCCTCGGATCGTGGCCACTTCGAAGTCTGCGTGCGCGCGGTGTCGGGCGGATTCGGGTCGAACTACATGCACCGGCTGCGGCCGGGGATGAAGCTGAAGGTCGAGGGCCCGGTCGGCGATTTCGTCCTGCGCGAGGAGTCTGCGAAGGAGATCGTGATGGTGGCGACAGGGACGGGCATCGCCCCGATCCGGAGCATGCTCATGCACCTGCTCGACGCGCGGAGCCGCCGGAAGATCCGGCTCTTCTTCGGCCTGCGGCACGACGGCGATCTGTTCTACACCGACCTGTTGCGAGGGCTCTCTGCGCACTACCCGGAGTTCGAGTACCACATCGTCCTCTCGTCGCCCGATCCTTCGCGATGGGCGGGGGAGCGGGGCCGCGTGACCGATCTCATCGAGCAGCACCTCTCGCCGGCCGACGCGGCGCGCTCGGAGGCCTATCTTTGCGGAAGCGCAGCGATGATCGAGTCGGCAAGCGCGCTGCTGGTCGCGAAGGGAATGGCACCGGGCGACGTGATGCACGAAAATTTCTACTAGTTAGGCGAGAGGCGAAAGGCGAAAGGCGAGAGGCGAGAGGCGAGAGGCGAGAGCAGGCCTTGACCTGGCTTTCGCCCGACCTCGCGCCGAGCGAGGTCGCGGCTAACGCTTCTCCACCTCGAGTGACGCCTCGTTGAGGTTGAGAATCTTCGCGCCCTCGGTTTTGTCGACGTACTGCACGTGGATGAAGAAGCTGGCGGAGTACTTTCCGGGGCGGAGACCGTCGAGCAGGACGACGTCGCGCTCGTTGTTCGGTCCCGGTCTCGCTTCGAATCTCTTTTCGACCTCCGCGGGCAGCGCGCTCGAGCTCACCGTGACCGTGTAACGCGCGAACAGCGGCATCGTCACGATGCCCGAAGTCGACTCGCTCGAGGTGGAGATGTAGTCTTCGCCGATCCATGCGTCCCAGCTCGCGACGAGCTGATCTCCCCGGATCTCGAGAATGAAGTCGTCGAGGTCGATCTTCGATGGTGAGGCAGGCTCGGGTGACGATTCCGTGCGCCGGTCGTAGTCCACGTCGAGGCCGAGCGCCCTGAGGGCGCTCCCGGCTTGCATCCGCTCGCCCCAGCTCTCCGAGCGGAGCCTTCTTCGAAGCTCCTCGACCTCCTCGGTATTCGCGGGTGATGCGATCTGCGAGACCTGACCCTCGAGGGGCGCGTCTCCCCCGAGCGGAGCGCCGCACCGAGGGCACGCCGTGTACCCGTCACTGAGCTCGCGGTGACATCGGGGACACTGCATCGGATTGTTCGGGACCTTGCCATGATGATAGGTCCGTCCTTCGCGACGCGCACGTGCAATCGAAATGCGGAATGCGGAATGCGGAATGAAAAAGCAGGAGGCTCCTCCGACTTCATCAGCCTTCGTCGGCGATTTCATCCGAAAAGAAACGGGCGACCCACCGGGTCGCCCCTACAATAGTCTCTGTCGTCATTTTTCTGGCCTCGACCTTGGATCCGCCTCTCGCCTCTCGCCTGCTTTGACCTTTGGCCTTTGGCCTGCCTTCACCCCTGCGACTTCAGGATTTTGATGCTGCCGTTGGTCGTGCGAACGCGCAGCTCTTCGCCGCCGCCGTTCAGCGCGCCGTTGAGGCGCGTTTTGCTCATCGTTCCCTGGATCGTGATCGGGAAGTCGGACTTGATCGAGCCGTTGGTGGTCGCCGCGTTGAGATTCGCGCGGAACGCCACCGGCAGTTCGAGCTGCACGCTGCCATTCGTCGTCTCGAGCTTCATCCCGCCGGGCGACACGGAGTCGAGCTGCGCCACGATTCCCCCGTTCGTCGTCTCGGCGTTCACGCGCCCGGCAGATTTCGCGATCGCGATCTTGCCATTGGTCGTCTCGAGATCCATGACGCCGTCGACGCCGTTTACTTCGATGCGTCCGTTCACCGTTTCGAGGTCGAGGTTCGTGCTGCGCGGCACGCTGATCGTGTAGCGAACGTTCGCGTTGATGTTGTTGCCCGCGAGCCAGTCGAGGAAGCCGCCCCCGTTGCGTCGGGGCATCACGGTGCGTACCCGCAGTTCGCCTCCCTCTTCGCGAATGTCGATGCGGATCTCCTTCATCGCGGAGGCTGCTGCTTCGGAGCTGCCATCGACCGTCTTTTCGGCCTCGACGCGAATCTCCGGCCGGTCCCACGACTTCACGGTGACCGAGCCGTTCTCGTTCTCGACACCGACCGTCGCCTTCGCAGCGAAGGTCTTGTCGAACTTCTCGGTGAGCTCTGCCGCGAAGAGGCTGCCGCCGGTAATCAGGGCCGCGGCCGCGATGTTCACAAGGGTCTTCATTTCGTACTCCTCCCGTCGTTCAGAGGTGAGTACGAAGGCGAGGGCCCGAGGTTGCAGCCGGTAGCTCGGGAAGCGAGAAATTCGGGATCAGAACGTGCGGGACGAGCGGTAGATCCGGCGAACCTCGAGCGGTTTCGGGAGCTTCGACGTCTCAACCTTGATCGAGACGACCAGGGTCGACAGGTTCGGGGACACCTCCCAGGTCTCGGTCAGGGTCATCTCGGGCTCGGTGTGAACCGCGACAATCGACTGCTCCGAGAAGGTGACGACGGAGGTCGGCGTGGGCGGCGTGCCGTCGAGGAGGTAGACGCGCTCGAATCTGCCACCGCCCTGGATGATCAGGCGTTTCCCGACCTTCTCGATCGCAAGAAGCTCCGGTGGGTTCATCAACACGAGCAGGCGATCGCGGGTCTTGTCCTCGTCGCGCTTGAGCTCGCTGAGCCATTCCTGGGGAACCTGTGGAAGGTCGCCCGTCTCGTCGAGGCTTGCGGCGTAGTCGTACATCCAGGTTCCCTGGATCGCAGGATGGACGGTCGTCGGCCCGGTGGCGCAGCCTGAAACCGCAAGAAGAAGGATCATAACGACTGCAGCGCGACCGAGTCGATTCATCGTGGGGGCGATTCTAGCCGCAGAGATCGGCTGAAAGCGACCGGCACAGAATCGCTCCTGCGAACCGAGAGGCGCCAGCTCCGCGCCCGGCGGGCCACTTTACGCGGAATTCACACTCACTGCGAGGGGCGTTCACTGTCCGGAAAATACCATCGCGCCGACGAGACTGGCTCGGTCGTCCCGGGACCGCCCTCTCGCCGGGAAACGCATGATGAAACGCCACTTCGATCAGGATTTCGACCAGCTCCGGGAGCTCATGCTCCGCATGGGCGCGATGGCGGAAGACGCGATCGCGCAGAGCATTCGCTCGCTCGTGGAGCGGGACAGCACGATCGCCGAACGGGTCATCGCGCTCGATGACGAGATCGACAAGCTCGAGCTCGAGGCCGACCAGCTGACGATGGAGCTGATCGCGAAGATGCAGCCGGCGGCAAGCGATCTGCGGATGGTGGTCACCGCGATGCGCATCACCCCGGAGCTCGAGCGGATTGCCGACCTCGCGCAGGACGTTTGCGAGCGGGCGATCGAGCTCAACCGCGAGGCGCCGCTCAAGCCACTCATCGTCATCCCGCGGCTCGCCCAGATTGCGCAGGAGATGGTGCGCCAGGCGATCGACGCGTTCGTGCGCCAGGACGCCGATCTCGCCCGCGAAGTCATCATGCGCGACGACTACGTCGACGAGCTCAACGAGCACTCGTTCCGCGAGTTGCTCACCTACATGCTCGAGGATTCCCGCAACATCTCGCGCGCGATCCGGCTGACCTTCTGCGGGAAGTACTTCGAGCGGATCGCCGACTCGGCGACGAACATCGCGGAGATGGTCGTCTATCTCGTCGACGGGCGGATCGTGAAGCACCAGAAGAGCGAATGACTACCGAATTCAGCGCGGTTTTACGCGCGCTTTACCTGCGGTTCATGCGGTTGTTCCGCTCCCGGAGTTCAATGCGCCATCAAGTTCGGCGCACGACTGCCGGATTCGAATACAACCGATCAGGCTCACCTAAGGAGGGTTGCATGACGCAGGTTCACACGATGGCGAACGGCCGCAAGGCACTTCTGGCTTTCGCCGCAATCATTCTCGCGCTGGCGGCGCAGATCGCGCTCGCCCAGGGCACGTTTTACGTGGAAGAAGAGAAGGACGGCCGCATCTACGTCTTCAACGACATGAAGGCGTACGAGGGGTGGAAGACGGGCGGCGAGCTCGGCGTCTCGATCACCCGTCCGGGTGAAGGCCCGAACGGCGAGACACTCGTCTTCGATACCGACGAGGCGATCCACCTCTACAACTTCAAGCACGGCAGACCGGGCGAGGTACTCGTCCGTCCCGAGCCGAAACCGAAGCCGAAGATGACGTTTGCATGGAAGGACGGCAAGACGAGCTTCGAGACCGACAACGCCAAGCTCACACTCTCGAACCGCGTCCAGCTTCGGTTCACCGAGGAGATGCCCGAGGTCGGCGACGATAAGGGCTCGTTCCGCGTTCGCCGGGCCAAGACGAAGTTCGAAGGCTGGTTCTACAGCAAGAACATGACCTACGAGCTGCAGCTCAACTGGGCTGACACGGCGAGCTCCATGGAAGACGCGAACATCAATTACGACTTCCTCGGTGACAAGTCGATCATGGTGAAGGCCGGCCAGTTCAAGGTTCCGTTCGGCCGCCAGGAGCTGACCTCGTCCGGCAGCCAGGAGTTCGTCGACCGCTCGATCGTCTCCTCCGAGTACGCCAAGGGCAGAGATGTCGGCGTGCAGCTCTGGGGCATGGCGCTCAACAACATGATCGACTGGCGCGTCGGCGCGTTCAACGGCAACGGCCGCAATAAGTCGTCGAACGACAATAACGAGTACCAGTACAACGCCCGTGTCACCTTCCAGCCGTTCGGCGACCTGAAGTACAGCGAAACCGACTTCGACTCGAAGGACAAGCCGCTCTTCGCGGTCGCCCTGCAGTACGAGGACAACGACCTCCACGGGTCCACGACCGGCAACGACAACGCCCGCGAGATCCTCGGCGGCGACATCGCGTTCAAGTACAAGGGGCTGTTCGCCTTTGCTGAGGCCTTCTATCGCGACAACGACTTCGAGACGGGCCTCGACACCGAATCCGAGGGTATCCACTACCAGGTCGGTTACCTCTTTCCCAACAAGCAGTTCGAAGCGGCGCTCCGCTTCGCGCAGAACGACCCGAACGTCGACGTCGCCAACGACGCGCAGACCGAGAAGGGCGTCGCGCTGAACTGGTTCTTCAACAAGCACGCGTACAAGATCCAGAGCGACTACCGCCAGGTCGAGAACAACAAGACGAAGCAGACGAACGACGAGTTCCGCGTCCAGCTTCAGTTCATTTTCTAAGTCACGAACCCAAGGAGATCCATGATGAAACTCAAGTCAATCGCAGTCGCGGTCGTTGCGCTCGGAATTACCGGCGCCGCCTTCGCGCAGGCAGTAAAGGTAGACCCGGGCATCCCGGCCTACTCCGCGACGCAGGGCGTTTCGGGCAACCTCAAGTCGGTCGGTTCCGACACGATGAACAACGAAATGACGCTCTGGGCCGAGGGCTTTCGCCGCCTCTACCGGAACGTCAAAGTGGAGATCGAGGGGAAGGGCTCGTCGACGGCTCCTCCGGCGCTCACCGCCGGCACGGCGCAGTTCGGCCCGATGTCGCGCCCGATGAAGGCCGACGAGATCGACAAGTTCGAGAAGAAGTACGGCTACAAGCCGACCGAGGTCCGCACCTCCGTCGACGTGCTCGCGGTATACGTCCACAAGGACAATCCAATCGCGGGTCTCTCACTCCAGCAGGTCGACGCGATCTTCTCGAAGACCCGCCGCGGCGGAGCAAAGAAGGACATCAAGACCTGGGGTGACCTCGGCCTGACGGGCGAGTGGAAAGACAAGCCGATCAGCCTCTACGGCCGCAACTCCGCATCGGGCACCTACGGGTTCTTCAAGGAAAACGCGCTCGCCAAGGGCGACTACAAGGACTCCGTAAAGGAACAGCCCGGCTCGTCTTCGGTCGTGCAGGGCGTGGCCACGGACCGTTATGGCATCGGATACTCCGGCATCGGCTACAAGACGGCAGACGTCAAGGCCGTGCCTCTCGCGAGCAAGGCTGACAAGTTCTTCGCCCCGACGCCGGAGAACGGCTACCAGGGGCTCTACCCGCTTTCACGCTATCTGCTGCTCTACGTGAACAAGGCTCCGGGCAAGTCGCTCGAGCCGGTGCGAGGCGAGTTCCTGAAGTACATCCTCAGCCAGGAAGGCCAGGAGGCCGTCGTCAAGGACGGCTACTTCCCGCTCCCGAACAAGATCGTCATGGAAGAGCGCCAGAAGCTCGGCATCGACTAAGGCGGACCGGGATTCGGGCCCACTCCGATGACATCGAACAGCGATCTCACGCCGAACGCGGCGGGCCGAAGGGCCCGCCGCAACCGCGTTACCAGCAAGCGGGTTCATCTCGTCGACTCGGTGACGAGCGTCGTCATCAATGTCGGCGGTGTCGGTGTCATCGCCACGGTTCTCGGGATCCTCGTCTACCTGGTAGCGGTCGTGCTTCCGCTCTTCAGCGGCGCGAGGATCTCGCCGAGCTCGCTCGCGGTGCTCGACGGGGTGGGCGACCCGAAGCAGTTCCTCATGGCGGAGATCGACGAGTACCGCAGCATGCTCGCCGTCGTCCGCGACGATGGTGAAGTTCTCTTTCTCGACGCCGCCTCGGGGCGCGTGCTCCAGCGGAAGAGCCTCTTCGCGGGGTTGCCCGACGGCGTGAAGGTCACCTCGTTCTCGCGGCCGGTCGACGGGAGCAGCGTCGCCTTCGGCTTCTCCGACGGCACGGTGGGAATGGGCTCGGTGGAGTTCGTCACCGACTTCCTCGACGAGGCGACGGTCGCTCCGGAGCTTCGCGCGCTGGAGAAAGGGACGCGCACACAGTTCGAGGACGGGGTCGTGGAACACGTGCCGACCGGGGAGTGGCGGCGCGTTCGCGGAAGCGCGGAGCTCGACCCACCGCTTCCGATGGCGGAAACTCCCGCCGCGGTGACGCTGCTGCAATATCGTCCCACGGACGACGGTAGCCGCCTCGCCGCGTTCCTCGCTGACGGCACTCTGGTGGTGAACGAAGTCGCCGAGCGCGAGAACCTGATGACGGGCGAGACGATCCGGGAGATCGCGAGTCACGTCGTTCCGGTCCCTGCCGAGCTTCTTACGAGCACGCCTCAGCGGATGCTCTTCACGAGCAAGGGCGACCAGCTCTACCTCGCGTGGGAGGACGGCCGGGTGGCTCGTTTCGATCTTCGCGACATGGATGCGTCCTTTCTCGCGGAAACGCTCGACGTGACCCCCGCCGGCGCGAAGCTGACCGCGCTTCGGTTCATGTACGGAGAGCAGTCGGTCCTCAGTGGAGACTCGAACGGCGACGTCCGCGGCTGGTTCAAACTCGCGAGGGCCGACGCGAAGACGGCCGACGGCGCGCACATGGTCGAAGCCCATCGGTTCTCGAAGC
>JBPPMG010000078.1:0-6115 GCA_051305935.1 Thermoanaerobaculia bacterium | reverse complement strand
CCGTCCCCACCGCGCCCCCTTCGCAGCCCGTGAAGGAGGCGCCGGCCCACTTTTCGGACACGATCTCGGTCGGCTACGCGATGATCTCGTTCGCCGTCGCCGATCGCCGGGGCCGCGCCGTCTCGACTCTGCAGGCCAAAGACGTCTCTCTGCTGGTCGACGGCAAAACGGTCGTCACCGACATGTTCGAGCGCGTCGAGAACGCGCCGATCTCGTTCACGATCCTCCTCGACGGCTCGGGCTCGATGGGCCTCGCAGGCAAAATGGACGGCGCGCGAATGGCCGTGGCCACGCTG
The DNA here is from genome assembly GCA_051305935.1 of Thermoanaerobaculia bacterium. Classification (GTDB taxonomy): domain Bacteria; phylum Acidobacteriota; class Thermoanaerobaculia; order Gp7-AA8; family Gp7-AA8; genus JACPDH01. The sequence goes on along the minus strand of JBPPMG010000078.1, from coordinate 5,819 downwards.
CTGGGCCTTCGCCGGAAGAACGACGATTTTGCCCTCTTCGTCTTCTCGCAGGGCGAAGTCCAGGAGGTCGTCCCCTTCACGAAGGATCCCAACGCGATTCTCCACGAGATGAACGTGATGGAGCCGTGGGGAAAGACCGCTTTCTACGACGCGCTCGCGGCCATGCCCGACAAGACGCTCCTCGGCGAGAACGGAGCGAAATCGATCATTTTGATCACCGACGGGCTCGACAACGCGTCGTCGATGAGCCGCGAGGATCTCGCCACGGCCCTCGAAGGTGTTTCGGTTCCGATCTACCCTCTGACGATCCGCTTCCCGATCGACCCGGCGCTGCCATCAGACGACGAGCAGGGGCTCGATCTCCAGCTTCTGCAACAGATAGCCGACGCTTCGGGGGGACGGATGGCGGTGGAAACGGACGTGCCTTCGCTGCAGGCTGCTGTTAAGGCAATGCACGGGGACCTTCGGTCTCAGTACCTCATCGGGTTTACGCCGACGGGCAAAGGTGGTGTAAAGTACCGCCGGTTTACGATCCGGCTCGCCAAATCGTCCTGGAAAGTTCGTGCTCGTGCCGGCTACTCGGGTTCCGAGCCGCCGTTCAGGCAAACCTCCCGAAAGCGATGAAGCGGGGCGAAATTATCAAGCAAGACAGGAAAGGGACACTATGAAACGTACGACCAGCATTCTCTCCACGCTCGTTTTGAGCACCGTCGTCGCGGCCGGCTGCGCCACGCAGTCGCAGGTCGACAAGAAGATCGCCGAAGCGACCATGAAGACCGACACCAAGATCGAGTCGGTTGCCGGCCAGGTCGAAGACCTGCAGGAAAAGCAGCGCCAGACCGACGTGAAGCTCGAGGAGCTCAGCAAGAGCTCGGCCGAGGCGCTCAAGCGCGCTGAGGAAGCCGGCATGCTCGCCAAGGGCAAGGTCGTCTTCGAGCAGACCTTCAACGAAGATCGGATCCGCTTCAAGAGCAGCTCGTGGGAGCTCGATGACGCCGCCAAGGTGTCGCTCGACGAGCTCGCCTCCAAGGTCAAGGAGCTCAACCGCGTGGTGTACGTCGAGATCCAGGGCTACACCGACAACCGCGGCAGCGAAGACTCGAACGACATGCTCGGCCAGCAGCGCGCCGAGGCGGTCCGTCGCTATCTCAACAAGCAGCACGGGCTTCCGCTCGGCCGCATGTCGACGATCTCCTACGGCGAGACTTCGCCTCTCGGCGACAACAAGAACCGCGCCGGCCGCGAGCAGAACCGCCGCGTCGTCGTCGTCGTTCTCGAGTAGGTATCAGCACCAGAGCCTTACGATCGAAGGGCGGCCGAAAGGCCGCTCTTCTCGTTTCAGGTGAAACCGGTCGAGACTCCGCTCGTCCGCGGACCGCGCGTCACCTCCCCGTTCGCTTCGTTCACCGTTCCTTTGCCTCCGCGCCACGACTGGCGCGCGCCGGGCTCCGTACCTTCTGCAGAGCCGGCGGAGAGAGCCCGGCAACGATACGAGAAGGAGAAGAACGATGAAACGCACTGCACGAACGATGACCATGCTCCTCGCATTCACCCTGCTTCCCGCCGCGTGGGCAGGCGCGACGGAAAGGGCCGAGCTGCTGCAGCCAGTGCTCCTGATCGAGCAGGACGGCGGGCTGCCCGCGATGACGCAGTACTCCGGCCCGGTCCTCGTCCGCTACCAGGTGACGGTACACAACCCGTCGCTCGAGCCGATCACGCTTCGGAGACTCGAGCTGCGCGCCGTCGAGCCGGTGTCGTCGTACCAGTTCGCGCGCGAGACGCGTCCCTTCAACGTAACGATCGCTCCGGAATCGAGCGCCACGGTTCCCTTCACCGCACTCGCCTCGGCCCGGGGCGGAATGGTCGGCTCGCTGGCGCCGGTGAATCTCGCGGGCGTCGCGATGTTCCAGAGCCCCGTCGGCGGATTCGCCGTCCCAATCGTCGCGACGATCGGACCGAAGTCGTCGCGCGTCGCGCGGTAGGTTGTTGTTGGACGGTTGTTAGTTGTTAGTTGTTAGTTGGTAGTTGTTAGTCGTTAGACCGTTGTCGCGGGCCGCTCGTGCATGCACGTAGCGGCTCGCGCCTTTTTCGGCACACGGAGATTCGAAACGGGTGGTCGTCTTCGACGACGCGCAGGCAGGAGTGCCTGCGCCACATTCTCACTGTAGTTCTGGTGGGGCAATCCGCGCAGGCCGCTCGCTCTGACCTTTGGCCTTTGGCCTCTGGCCTGCTCATCGCCTTTCGCCTGAATCTGATGCAGAATCCCCTTCGACACTCGTCACGGAAGGGACCATCGCAATGAAGATCCTCCGCTCCACCGCGCTCATCGTCGCAGCGCTCCTCGTCTCGCTCACTCTCTCCGCGGAAACCAGGGCTGATGCGAAGTCCTCCGACTCCTCGCGCATGAACGCTGAGACGTTCAAGGGGCTCGAGCTCCGCGGAATCGGTCCGGGATTCATGTCGGGACGCATCGCCGACATCGTGATTCATCCCGCGGACCGCGCGACGTGGTACGTCGCCGTCGGAAGCGGCGGAGTCTGGAAGACGACCAACTCAGGAACGACCTGGGCACCGATCTTCGACGACCAGGGCTCGTACTCGATCGGCTGCATCACGCTCGACCCGCAACGGCCCGACACCGTCTGGGTGGGAACCGGCGAGAACGTCGGCGGCCGTCACGTCGGCTACGGCGACGGTGTGTACCGCAGCCTCGACGGCGGCAAGAGCTGGACGAAGATGGGGCTCGAGAAGTCCGAGCACATCGGCACGATCCTCGTTCACCCCGATGACTCGAATGTCGTCTATGTCGCTTCGCAGGGCCCGCTCTGGAAGGCGGGAGGCGAGCGCGGCCTCTTCAAGACCGTCGATGGCGGCAAGAGCTGGCAGAAGATCCTCGGCGGAGGTGACTACACCGGCGTCAACGAAGTGCGCATGGATCCGCGAGATCCCGACGTGCTCTACGCGACGACCCACCACCGCTTCCGCAATGTCGCCGCGCTCATCAACGTCGGCCCCGAGTCGAGCATCCACAAATCGACCGACGGCGGCAAGACGTGGCGCAAAGTGACGAAGGGCCTGCCGGAGGAGAACATGGGCAAGATCGGACTCGCGATCTCGCCTCAGCGTCCGGACGTCGTCTACGCGACGATCGAGCTCGCACATCACAAGGGGAACTTCTATCGCTCCGAGGACGGTGGCGAGAGTTGGGAGAAGCGCGCCGACTACATCTCCGGCGGAACGGGGCCTCACTATTACCAGGAACTGTTCGCGAGCCCGCACCAGTTCGACCGCATCTACCAGATGGACGTGTTCCTCCACGTCTCGGACGATGGAGGGAAGACGTTCCGGGAGGTCGGCGAGACGTACAAGCACGTCGACAACCACGCGCTGGCGTTCGTCGGCAGCGATCCCGACTATCTCCTCGCCGGCTGCGACGGCGGCGTCTACGAGTCGTTCGACCTCGGGGCGACCTGGAAGTTCGCCTCGAACCTGCCCGTCACCCAATTCTACAAAGTGACGGTCGACTACGACACTCCCTTCTACAACATCTACGGCGGAACGCAGGACAACAGCACGATGGGAGGGCCGTCGCGGACGACGAACCAGCACGGCGCGTCGAACGGAGACTGGTTCATCGCGTTAGGCGCCGATGGCCATCAGCCCGCGGCGGACCCGACGAATCCCGACATCGTCTACTGCGAATGGCAGGAGGGCAACCTCAACCGCTTCGATCGGAAGACGGGAGAAGTCGTCTACATCCAGCCGCAGCCCGGAGCGAACGAGCCAAGCGACCGCTTCAACTGGGACGCTCCGATTCTCATCAGCCCGCACGCTTCCGAGCGCCTCTACTATGCGAGCCAGCGAGTCTGGCGCAGCGACGACCGCGGCGACTCGTGGCGCGCGATCAGCGGCGACCTCACTCGCGGCATCGACCGTCTCAGGCAGCCGACCATGGGACGAGTGCAGAGCTTCGATGCCGGATGGGACTTCTACGCGATGTCGATGTACGGCACCATCACCTCGCTTTCAGAGTCGCCGCTCGCCGCCGGGGTCGTCTACGCCGGCACCGACGACGGGATCATCCAGGTGACCGAGGATGGCGGGGCGACGTGGAGGAAAATCGACAAGCTGCCGGGCGTCGCTCCCCTGTTCTTCGTCAACGACATCAAGGCCGACCTGCACGACGTGAACACGGTCTACGTCGTCGTCGATCACCACAAGAACGGCGACTTCGCCCCGTACGTCTTCCGGAGCGCCGATCGCGGCCGCACCTGGACGAGTATCACGGGCGACCTGCCCGTGCGACACGTCGTCTGGCGCATCGTGCAGGACCACGTGAAACGCGAACTGCTTTTCGCGGGCACAGAGTTCGGCGTCTTCTTCACCGTCGACGCGGGGAAGAGGTGGATCAAGCTGCAGGGCGAAGTACCTAACATCCCCTTCCGCGACCTCGCGATCCAGAAGCGGGAAGACGACCTCGTCGGCGCCACCTTCGGCCGCGGCTTCTTCGTCTTCGACGACTACGCGGTGCTGCGGTCGGTGAGCGAAGCGTCGCTCGCAAAAGAGGTGGACTTCTTCCCGCTGCGCAAGGCCAGCTGGTACGTGCAGAGGTCGCCTCTCGGCGACGAAGGGAAAGGCACCCAGGGCGACGCGTTCTACACCGCTCCGAACCCGCCGTTCGGCGCCGTCTTCACCTACTACCTGCGCGACGAGCTTCGAACGAAGAAGAAGGCGCGCACCGAAGCCGAGAAGAAGCTCATCGAAAAGGGCACAGACACCCCCGCCCCGGGCTGGGACGCGATTCTCGCAGAGGAGCGTGAAGAGGAGCCGGCGATTCTGCTCACCGTGCTCGACTCTACCGGTAACGTCGTTCGCAAGCTGACCGGTCCCGTGGAGGCCGGCTTCCATCGCGTCGCGTGGGACCTGCGCTACGCTTCGCGCGAGCCATGGACCGCCGAGAAGACCAAGCAGCGGTGGGCACAGCCGTTCCTCGCGATGGCGCCTCCCGGCAAGTACACCGTTCGTCTCGCAAAGCGTGTCGACGGCGTCGTAACCGATCTGGGGCTCGAGCAAAACTTCGAGGTCGAGTCGATCCGGCGGCCGGCCCTGACCGGCACTTCTGCCGCTGATACCTCGAAGTTTCACCTGGAGCTCGCCGCGCTGCAGCGCGAGATCGAAGGGGCCGACTCGACGATCGAGGAGACGAAGACGCGCCTCGAGGCCATCCGCGAGTCGCTCATGAACACCGAGGTGAGGGACACGACGCTCGATGACGAGGTGCGCAGGCTCGAAACGACTATCCACGGGCTCGACCTGCGCCTCTCCGGGAGTCAGAAGCGAGAGTTCTTCGGCGATCCGGGCCCGGTCTCCATCAAGCGACGGCTCAATGTCGCGATCGGCGGCAACACGAACTCGCTCCACGGCCCGACGGCAACGCACCGGATGAGCGCGAACCTCGCCACGGCCGGCTTCGTCGAGCTCAAACGGGAATTGAAACAGCTCGTCGAGGTCGATCTGAAGGCTCTCGAGGCGAAGATCGAAGCCGCCGGCGTCCCGTGGACGCCGGGACGGATTGTCGGAGGTCGTTGAGTCCTGAGTCCTGAGTGCGGCGTGCTCAGAAGATGGTATTTGGAAAGCATGCGTGCTTCTACGGCCGCGACAGCGGCCGTTTCTGGATAGCCCCGCGCGTCAGCGCTGGGAAAGCCGGAGCAAGAACAAAAGGAGCCGCGTAAGCGGCGACAGAGGAACCTGCCGCCGCTTACGCGGCTCGACTGCTTTCAATCGAGGCGACCCAGCGCTAACGCTGTCTCTTATACACA
>JBPPMG010000057.1:0-4075 GCA_051305935.1 Thermoanaerobaculia bacterium | reverse complement strand
TGACCTGCCTCCCATGCATCCCCGCCGCGATCGCCATCCCCGCGACGCAGGCGAGGGTCGCTGGAATGGCAGGAATCGAGAAGTTGAACTCCACCAGGCCGTGAACGAGCAGCCCGGCGAGGGCGCCGATGCCGGCGAGCGTGAACGCGGCCTCCTCTCTGTGAGGCTGCCGTCGCCACAACCGGAAGAGAATGACGAGCGTGGAGATGACCGCGATGGCGCCGAGCGCGAAGCCGATCCAGCCTCCGGTCACGAGCAACTGCAACGGATCGCTGTGGGCCTGTTCGACGAGCTCGTTGATCCCGCGCGGCTGCACGTGACGAAAGGCCTCGCGAAACGTGCCGAGCCCGGTCCCGGTGTGCGGAGAGAGCATCCAGGCCTCGATCGAGGCGCGCCAGAGGGCGACGCGCATGTCGGCGCCGATCTCGCGTGGATCCGACTCGAGCAGCCGGAGCAGCGGCTCGTCGCGGGCGACGAGCGCCGTCAGCGCGACTGCGCAGAGGAGCACCGCCCCGAGAATGAGGGCGAGGCGGGTCCGCCGGTGGAGTCGCTGGTGCAGGATCGCCGCGACGGTCAGCGCCACGGTCGTGATTGCGGCGGCTCCAACGCCTCCGCGAGACTTCGTCAGCCCGATGCCGATCGCGACCACGCCCCAGGCGAGGACCGCGGTGGCGATCGGCATCAACCTGCGCTCCATCGACGGGGAGTCGTCCTTCCCGCCGCGGCCGCGCTCGCGACTGAAGAGCACCTCACGCCACAGGAAGCCGAAGGCGAGCGCGAGCGCGATCTCCAGCCACCCCGCGAAGTGGTTCGGATTCACGAATGGGCCACTGACCCGGCCCGCGGCCCTCGAGCCGAAGCTGGCAGTCGCCACGATCGCGAAGACGGCCGCGGAGAGAATCACGACCGCGACGAAGGTCCGGCGGCGGTTACGCGAGCCCAGGAGCACGACCGAGGACGCGAAGAGCGAGGCGTACGCGGCGATCAGAAGTGCCGCGCTCCTGGTCTCGTACGGTGCGATGCTGATCGCCATCGGTACGGGCGCCCTGCCATGCGTGGCGAGGATGGCGTTCGTGTCGGCATGAACCCCGGCGCTGAACGGCGCGACCGATTCGACCGCCTCGGCGCCGAGTGGGACGAGTTGGAGAGCGCCAGCGAGGGCGAGAAGCGCCAGCGCGCCGGCGGGTACCATCGCAACGCGGAGCGTCCCCAGGGGGGCGCGCGAGGCGAGCACCAGAGCTGCGATCGCGAAGGCGAACAGCTCGATTTTCAGCTTGCCCGCCGGCAGCACGGCGCCCCACTGGAGCGGCGCGACGACGACGAAGACGAGCAGCAGGAAGAATGCAAGCGCCTCGAGTGGTTTACTGCGCTCGAGTCCCAGACTCTCGAAGGTGAATGAATGACGATGGCTCAACGCGTCTCGACCGTCCTCGCGACGGTGATCATGATAGTTGCGATTCCCGCTCGCGGCGCCGACTTCTATGAGGCGCAGCTCCGTCTGGGCGCCGAGTCTCTGCGGGCCGGGCGGCTCCAGGAGGCGATGGACTACCTCAGGGTCGCCAACTTCGGCCTGCTCGATCGGACGACGCTCCTCGCGGAAGGGATGGTCCGGCTCGCCCTTGCCGAGTCCGCCGCGGGGCGAACCGACGACGTCCAGAAGACCGTGACGCGGTTCGTATCGATCGAACGCCAGTTCCCGTCGTACGCGAAGGCCGCGCTCGATCCGGACGAGCGAGCATCGTTCGAGAAGCTGCTGCTGTCTGTGGTGCCGAAGGAGATGATCGCCTCCGTTCCGTCACTCGCCGCGATCGTGCCGTCGGTCGCGCGGGCCACGGCGGAGATGACCCCGGACCAAAGGCGGCGGTTCCTCGAGGGGAAGGTCAAGTCCGATTCGGGGAACCCCGAGTGGCCTCTCGCGCTCGCCCGCGAGGCGATCGGGCGCAACGACCAGCGTGGCGCGCTCAAGTGGTCCGAACGGGCGCTGCGAGCCGGTGACGGATCGGGTGAGGCGCATGCGATCAGGCTCTCGGTCTTCACAGCCCGGCGCGACGACTCGAAGGCGCTCGGCGAGCTCGCAAAGGTGCCCGACGAGGCGTGGACGGCGTTCACAGGAGTCGTGCCCGATGCCTTCGTGGTGTACACGCGCACAGGAAACGGAGAGCAGGCCGACCTGCTCGCGACGAGGATCACCGGGCTCGATCTCGAGCGTTCCGACGTCGCCTCGGCGATGGAGAGTTGGCGGAGCCGTTCCGCCGCTACGACGGCCGCTGGTGGTGATTCCTCGAGCGCTGTTGGCGAGAGTGCCGGGGCGGGTGCGCCTGCCGCGAGCCCGGTCGAAGGCCCGGCCGACGCGATGGCAGACCGCAACGCCGCGCTCCTCGGGAGCTTTACCGGCTCGCAGGATCGGACCGTGGTCGCACTTACAGCGGCGAAGAAGCTGATGAACGAGAACCAGCCGGTCGAAGCGCAGAAAGTCCTGCGCGACGAGCTGAGGAGGGCGCCAGCGAGTCGCGACCTCCGTATCGCCCTTCTCGAGGCGTCGTGTCTCGCACGCGACTGGAGGACCGGCTCCGCCCAGCTCTCGCTCGTCGAGCCGTTCCGCGACGGGGAGGACAGGTATCGCTTCTACGCCGCGGTGGTCCTCTTTGAGCTCGGGCGCGCCGACGAGGCGAAGCCCCTCATGGAGGCCGCTGCCCCGAAACTGGCGCGTAGCCCGTTCGTCGAGCACTACGTGAAAGCAGTGCTCGGCACGGAGTAGTGGAAGACCGCTCGGGCCGATGCGAAACGGAGCGCTCCTATCCAATGGTACGAGAGCACCCGTCCAGGTTGTTGTTCTGTATTGACGTGCGTGAGCTCTCCCTTTACTCTGGACTAGCCCCCACCGACCGTCGACAAAGGATGTCCGGCCTGAGACTACTGTTGCTGGCGCTGTCCATGACATTGCTCCCGAGCTTCGCGGTTGCGCAGCGCGTCGGCGTCACCCACACCGCTCCGAAGTGTTTTCCGGACCGGTGTCGGAGCGTGAAGATCGTGGCGGATGTCATCGGGACGGAGCGGGTCGATCAGCTTCTGCTTTACTTTCGCGCCGATGGCTCGACCGAGGACTACTACACCACGATGCGGCCGTCGAACGACGATCCCGGTCGTTACTGGGGCTACATTCCTGTCCCGCTGGAAGAGGTCGAGTACATCGTTTACCACATCGAGGCGGTCGACTCGGCGGGCAGGCGTGCAGGCACCGACGAGTTCCGGGTCGCAGTCGAGAACGGCTGCGAGGCGCCTGAGTTGACCGACGAAGAGAAGCGGATCGCGCGAAACCTGGTGATCGGCTTCACGAAGGCAAACCAGAAGGCTATTCCGCCCGGCTTTCGCTGTGGCGGAATCGTCGCGCTCGTGAACGCGCAGGGCGACCTGATGCCTAACGAAGAGTGCCGGCAGAAGCTCGCGCGCGACGGCGACGATCTGCTCTGCCCGATTTATTGGAAGAAGACCGCGCTCGTACTGGCTGCAGGCGCGGCGACTGGAATCATCATCATCGACGACGGTGACGACGAGATCCCGCTGGTGCCCCTCTCTACGGCGAGACCCGGCCCCTGAGCGAACCTGGAGCGTCGAGGAAATGTTGCATCAAACGAGCCTCGCGTCGCCGTCATCCCGAGCGCAGCGAGGGATCTGCAAGACATCAAACCGACCGCTTCCTCAGCCAACGCCCGTGACATTCGATTCGTTTGCAGATCCCTCGCTTCGCTTCGGGATGACAAGCCGAATGCTTCGCGCTGCATCACCGGCCGAGTGTCGCGGCACGGGCGACCTGTCGCCCTGAGCGAAGCGAAGGGCCTCTCAGAGTTCTACCGTCGAGACCTTCAGTCCCTTTCTTGTCGCACGAGGATAGAAGCCTGAGAGGTCCTTCACTCCGCTTCGCTCCCTTCAGGACGACAACCTGCTGAGCGAAGCGAAGGGCCTCTCAGGGATCTACCGTCGAGACCTTCAGTCCCTTTCTAGTCGCTCGAGGATAGAAGCCTGAGAGGTCCATCACTCCGCTTCGCTCCGGTCAGGACGACAACCTGCTGAAGCC
>JBPPMG010000047.1:0-2175 GCA_051305935.1 Thermoanaerobaculia bacterium | reverse complement strand
CCACCCGCCTTCCGCCTTCGGGCGGACGGCGAACGCGCAGAGCTTGCAGCTCACGACGCAGACGTTCGTGTGGTTGACGTAACGATTGACCGTGAAATGCGTCCGGTCGCCGTGGCGCGCCTCGCGCACCTGATTCGCGAGACGGCCCACCGTGAGGAGGTCGCGCGTCGCGAACAGCGTTAGGCCGTCATCGAACGACAGCCTCTCGCGCCGCGCGACTTTGCCGGCGATCGGCTCGAGCTTCGGGTCGGAGATCATTTCCATCATCGGCGCACCATCCAGACTGTTTTGCCCGAACAACGGCGCCGGGAGATACGTTCCCGCCGAGGAGGCGAGGAGGCGCACTACATTAGGCGCCAGGCTTACGCGACCCCGGGATCTGGCAATTTTCTTGAAACGATCTCGGCGTGCGACCAGAAAGGCTCCCGAAGCATGGGTTCCCGTGAACGCGCCCGGGCCCGCGCCCGGCCGTTCCGCTCTCGATCGACGCGTGGAGAGTCTTGGCCGGCCCGGCTCAGGACGCGACGGTATCCGCTCGCCCCTCGCCGCTCCGGGCAGCTTCCCACTCCGCGTTGTCGGGCGAGAAGAGTGCCACCCGGGTGTTCTTGTACTCGCGCGTCGGGAAGAGCGTCTGCGTCTTGGTGATCCCCGTCGAGGCGGCGATCTCGCTGACGATCCCTTCGCACTCGTCGACCGAGCGGGTGTGGATCGTCGCGAAGACGTTGTACGGCCAGTCGGGATAGGTCGGGCGAATGTAGCAGCGAAGCACGGCGGGATGCTCGATGAGGCTCGCGGCGAACTCGTCGACGCCCTCCGCGGGCACCGCCCAGACCGACATCGCGTTCGTCTGGAAGGGATGCTTACGCTGCTGGACCGTCGCGACCAGGCGGCGAATCTGTCCACGCTCGTGGAAGCGGAGCACGGCCTCGAAGAAACGATCCTCCGGGAGGCCGACGCGGCGCGCCAGCGCATCGAAAGGGCGCGTCTGCAGCGGCAGCTCACTCTGGAGCAGCTTGACGAAGTCGATCTCCTCGGCGTCGAGCGGCGCGTTCGTCGTCGCTTCTTCGCTCTCCCCTTCCGGCGCGTAGAGGCGGATCGTCGGAAACAGGCGAGTCTCCTCGCAGCCTGCCTCCGACGCGAGCAGCTCGACGGTCCGCTCCAGCCCGAGCGAACTGTCGGGAGGCAGCGCCAGCGAGAACCAGAGCGCATAGTCGTGATTGCGCCGGTAATTCTGAAAGACCCCGGGATGCAGATTGATCGTCGCCGCGGCGTGATCGACCATCGCCTCCGGCACGCGCGCCGCGACGAGACAAGTCTGGTAGCCGAGAGCGCGCGTGTTGAAGACGACGGAGATGCGACGGAGGATACCGGCGCGCTTGAGCTTCTCCGCGCGCTTGATCACTTCCTTCTCGGACATCTCGATCTGCTGTCCGAGGATCGCGTACGGCGTCGACGTGACGGGAATCTCACCCTGGAGAGCGCTCAGCAACTCGTGGTCGCGTTGATCGACTTCCTGCATGAGTTCCTCGCGGATCGAATTCATGAAGTCCGGACTGCGTGAATTCTATCGTGAAGACAACGGTGAGAGTAAAGCGAAGATGCAACTCTGTTCACGGTTGGACGTCGGCGATGCCGAGGCGGGGAAACTCGGCGTCCGGGAGCTCGCCTCCCCCTTCGCGCCGCAGCCATTCCAGGTGGCGTACTGCGGCTTCCATCAGGGCGCTGCGGTCGACGCCCGCGTAGGCGGCGTCAAAAATCGAGAGCTTCTCGAGCCCCGCCTCGAAAAGCCGCACGGCGGGCCGGCCCGTTCCGCGCCGGACGTGGAGGTACGCCGCCGCGAGCTGGATCAACCCCTGCGCGAATCTCTTCTCGTCGCCCTGAGCGACGAGCCACACCTTTTCCCAGGAGTCGTGGGCCTCCCAGAACTCGAGTCGGTTGAAGCGCTCCACCCCCTCGCGCATTCTCGCGCGGCGGCGTGCGGGCTCAGCCTCTTTGGATAGCCTCGCAGATCGCATTCGTGAACGCCGCTGTCGACGCCTCTCCACCAAGGTCCCTGGTTCGTATTCCGCGCGCGAGCACGTTGACGAGCGCCGCGTACACCCGCGTCGCGGCATCGTTCTCGCCGATGTGCTGCAGCATCAGCACTGCCGACTGCAGCAGCGCCGTGGGATTCGC
>JBPPMG010000033.1:0-2525 GCA_051305935.1 Thermoanaerobaculia bacterium | reverse complement strand
GGACCTGCGGCAGCGCGATGCGGTCCGTGAGAATCGAGAACGGCCGCGGCGTGGCGTCGCCAGGCTCGATCTGCATACGTGAGAAATCAGCACTTTCCTTGAGTACACGCGGAGGCGTTCCCGTCTTGAGGCGCCCCAACTCGAGCCCGAAGGCTCGCAGCGACGCGGAAAGTCCGTCCGCGGAGGGCTCTCCGAAGCGCCCGCCCACGACCTTGTTCTCGCCGGAATGCATGAGCGCGCGAAGGAACGTCCCGGTCGTCACGACCACCGCGCGCGTGACGATTCTGCGGCCGTCGTCGAGCGTCACGACCACAATGGAACCATTCTTCTGCTCGATCGAGGCGACACAACCCTCGAGAAGGGTCACCAGGGGCTCGACCTCGAGAATGCGCTGGACGGCAGCCGCGTAGAGATCGCGGTCGCACTGGGCACGTGGCCCTTGAACGGCGGGCCCTTTCGAGCGATTGAGGACCTTGAACTGGATCCCGGCTGCGTCGGTCGCTTCGGGCATCAGGCCGCCAAGCGCGTCGAGTTCCCGGACGAGGTGCCCTTTGGCGAGGCCCCCGATGGCCGGATTGCACGACATGCGGCCGATGGCCTCGCGGCCAAGTGTGATCATCGCGACACGAAGCCCGCCGCGCGCGGCCACACGGGTCGCTTCCGCGCCGGCATGTCCGCCGCCGATGACCACAAGATCGAATGAGACCGCACCCATTGTTCCACGTGGAACACGCGTTCCCGTGAGGGATGTTCCACGTGGAACGTCACTTGCCTATACAGAACCTGCTGAAGATCTCCCGGTAGATGTCGTCGCGGCCGATCGCTCCGGTCAGGGCGCCCAGAGCGTTGGCGGCCCGATACAGATCGACCGCGACAATTTCTTCCTGCGCCCCGTCGCGAAGTGCCTCGAGCGCCGCACGAAGCCCGGTCTCACAGTCGTCGATCTGTCCGCGCTGTCTCTCGTTGACGATCGTCGCCGAACCCTCGGGCGGCGCCCAGCGCTCGCGCACGACCCGATCGATCGTCGACAAAAGACCCTCGACACCATCACCTTTCGAGACCGACACCCCAAGCACGCCTTCCGGCGAAGCCCGAAGATCCGTCTTGGTCCAGATCACCATCGGGTCGCGGAGCCGCGCCAGCTCGTCTTCATCCTCGGTCGAGAGCCCCGTCGACGCGTCGACGAGATAGAGAACCAGGTCCGCGGTACTCGCCGCGTCCCGCGCACGCTCGATCCCGATCCCCTCGACACGCCCCGCTCCGGACCGGATCCCTGCCGTGTCGACGAATGTCACGGGAAGGCCGCCCAGCTCTACCGTCTCGCGCAGAAGATCCCGCGTCGTTCCGGGCTCCTCCGTCACGATCGCCCGGTCGGAACCGCACACAAAATTGAGAAGGGTCGACTTGCCCGCATTCGGCCTGCCGAGGATCACAGCCGTCAGACCCTGCGTCACGGCGATCCCGCGCGAGAACGTCTCGCCAAGCGTACCGACTTCATCGACCAGCCTCTCGAGCAGCTCGATCGCCTCGCCGCGCTCGATGAACTCGTAGCCCTCTTCGGAGAAGTCGAGCGCCGCTTCCAATCGTGAAAGAACGTCGAGCAGCCGGCCCCTCATGCCTTCCGCCAGCCGGCTGAGCTCCCCCTCGAGATTCCGGAGCGAGAGCTTTGCCTGCAGGGAGGTTCTCGAATCGATCAGATCAATGATCGACTCCGCCTGGACCAGATCGATCTTCCCGTTGAGGAGCGCACGCTCGGTGAACTCGCCTGGCTCCGCGACACGTGCTCCGCGCTTCCGCGCCGCGCGCACCAGGCGAGCGACGAGATAGGCGCTCCCGTGCAGGCTCACTTCGACCAGATCATTTCCCGTGTACGAGTTCGGCTGCTGGAACCAGGTCACGATCGCGTCATCAATCGTTTCCGGTCCGTCGGCCAGCCGGACGAGAGTCGCGTGCCGCGGCGAAAGCGCCCTGCCTGACAGTTCCTCGGTGATGATCCGGGCTCGTGGCCCGTCGATGCGGACGACAGCGAGCGCGCTTCGACCTTCAGGTGTCGCCGGTGCGACGATCGTGTCGACGCCCGCGCCGGCGGTCACGACTCCGCCGAATCACCCGTCCCCGCGTCGCGTCGAGGCGTCACGACGACTCGCTTGTAAAAGCCGTCACCGCGAGAGTAGGTCTCGACATCTTCGTCATCGCGCAACGCCAGATGAACGATTCTACGCTCGACGGGAGACATCGCTGGCAGCACCCGCTCTTTATCGTCCCGTCGCACCTGATCTGCGATCTCCCTGGCCTGCCGCTCGAGATCCTCGGTCCGCTTCTCGCGAAACTCGCCCGCATCAAGCTCTACGGTTTTTTGAGTCGCACGGACGATAACTGTTTTGTTTGCAATGATTTGGATCGAATCGAGCAACTCGCCGTGCTTCCCGAGCAGCCGTCCGGCGTCCGCGCCGTAGAGTCGGACGGGGAACCGGTCGTCCGCTTCGTCGACACGGGCCTCGAGCTTGAGGCCGGAGAGCTCGAAC
>JBPPMG010000017.1:0-2318 GCA_051305935.1 Thermoanaerobaculia bacterium | reverse complement strand
GCCAACACGACCTTCGATCTCGCGTTCGAGATCCAGTACCGGCGCGACGATCAGCAAGTCTTCACGTTCAAGGGTCAACGAGGAGGGGTCACGGTCACATGAGCGGCGAGAATGCAGCACGGGTGCACTATTTCGACAGACAGTTCCTCCGGGTGGAGGAGTTCCGGGACGAGCAGCTCTACCAGCTCTCGCTTCGGCGGCGGCACAACAACACGCAGCACACGTGGGGAATCGTCGCCGGCCTGCTCGTTCAGGTCGACGCGGAGAGCGGTTCACCGGTGGTACGGCAGGGTTTCGCGGTCGACGGCTACGGCCGTTCACTACACCTCGATGCCGACTATCACGTTGCCCCGCAGTCGTTCGACGACCTCGGAACCGATCGCCTCGATCTCTGGCTGGTGTATCGGCGACGGGACGACCAGGCCGGACCCAACGGGTACGGGGGCTGCGGCTCGACCGACGGTGCGCCTCCGTATCGATCGACCGAGAGACCGGAGGTGCTGGTCGAGGCTCCTCGGTCCAACAACGTGGATGCCCGGAGACCGCCCGGCGTTCCGGCCGATGCGCTCGACGCAATCCTTCCGCCGCTGTCCGACGATCCGGCGGATCCGTGGCGCGTCTACCTCGGGCGAATCATCCGGCAGCCGGACGGTTCGATCTCGGTCGACCTCAGCCGGCGGCCCTACGCGGGCGCCGTCGCCGAGGCGGTGGATCATCCGGGCAACGCCGCACGGATCGAGATCGGCAGACAAGTGCCAGAGAAGCATGAGCGAAGGGTGGGCGATCGCGTCTATGAGTACGACAACGCGAATGCCAAACCGTTCGCCGTCTATGTCCCCGAGGACGTGGCGCCCGCGCAGGATGGACCGGTCGAGCTCGCGCCCCGTCTCGAGGTTCGAGCCGACGGCATCATCGGCTTGCGCGGAAAGACGGAAATTCACGGGAATCTTCGTCTGGCCGGCGGCGCGATCCAGTTCGTCGATTCCGTGCTGCTCACGCAGGAGTCCGCTCCCGAGAGTCCCTCCATGTACCGACTCAAGCAGGACGCGGGCGGTGACGAGCTGCGCATCGACCTCGGGAAAGCGGCACCCGGGACACGGCGCTTCGTGATCGGGTTCTCTTCACCGGATGGAAAGTTCACACCGGTCGTAACGATCAGCGAGGAAGAGAGCGAGGGCGCGCACCAGTGCGTGGTGAGGATCGACGGCGATCTGGAGGTGGAGGGTAGTCTGGTTGCAAAGGAGGGCGTTCCCTCGATCATGGTCGGTCCCGAGGCGATGGCTGCTTTGAAGGCGGCCTTCCTCCAGGGGCTCAACGAAGGCAACTCACCCTGAAGAACAGACGGAGGTCTGGTGCAGCCCACGATCGGGCGATGGCGGACGCGATATCTTATCGCTGGCGAAGGCCGCGACGGCGCGGCGCGCCTCGACGCTTCGGTGCGCGCGCGCGCCGTGGAGGCCTATGCGGCGGCGCTCGATCAGACTTTCGCCGACGATCCCGCCGTCTGGGTTCTCCGGCACGTCCGCCTCGATCTGACCGTCGTCAATCCGTCGGCGACGCGTGAGACCGCGATCGCCACGCTATGGGGGCAGCGCAGCTGCGCCGCCGTCGTCGATGCGGTCGTCAGGCATGCCGACGACTCGGCCCTCGTGATGCGCTTCGAGGATACGGCCGCGTTCATCGCGCAGTGGATCGGGGACCTCCTCGACGGCGTCGCGTGGGACCGCTGGTCCTACGGTGCGTTTTCCCCTTACCGCGGCCGTTCGACCGATGACGCGATCCGCGCCGTGCTCCTGGACAATCGCGAGCACCTCTCCGCCGTACTCCGACGCCTCGCGGCGCTGCGCCGCGTTCCGCAGTTGCTCGCGCGCACCTCGCCGGCGACGGCCCGCGCGCTGTGGCACGTGGCGATCCGGGACGAATCCGCTTCCGAGTCGCCCGAGTCCTTCCGCGTCCTCGTCCACGCGGCGATCGCCGTCGGAGATCATCTGAACCTTTGGACCGGGGACTCCCCCGGCGCGAGCGAAACCCTCGAGGCGTGGTTCGCCAGCTCACCGCGCCTTCCGGACTGGACCGAGCCGCGGGCTCTGGCCGAGGCGGTGCTCGGCGTGCTCGGATTCCTGCGCGGGCGCGGTTGGATTTGCGAGGATCCTCCGCGCGGCATCGACGCAACCCGGATCGCGACCGCTGTCGACGAGCTGGAGTGGCTCGACCGCGAGTGGCTCGCCGCGGCAATCGGCGCGTGGCTGCCCGGTGAGGCGCAGGACGCCGCAAAGGCGCGCCCGCCGCGTCCGACCCTCCTGCAAGTCCGGATTCGC
>JBPPMG010000548.1:0-3240 GCA_051305935.1 Thermoanaerobaculia bacterium | reverse complement strand
TCGTCCCGAACCGATACAAACCCATGAGGGGGGTGAGCGGATTCCACCGGAAGAACACCGCGAAGTCGGGCCGGACGTCGAAAAGGATCGGGCTCATGAAGAAGAGCACCGAGAGACCGAAGCCGACGAGCTGGATCACGTCGCGAAAGATGACGTACGCGACGGCGAGAATGAGGCTCAGGCCGAACTGGAGAGCGAACTGCAGCACGATCGCGATCGGAATCATCCAGAGCGCCCCGTGGAGGCGTCCAGTCCCGGCGAGAAGCCCTAGGAACAGCACCATTGCCACCAGCTGAAAGACGAGCGCCGTCGCCGACGGGACCAGCACGAGCAGCTCGCTTCGAAACGGCAGGCGCTTGACGATCTGCGCGTTCTCCACGACTGAGGTCGTTCCTCGGGCGATTCCCTCGTTGAACCCGAGCCAGGGAACGAGCCCGGAGATCAGGAAGTAGACGTAGTCGCCTCCCCCGCCCTGGCCGAACTTTCCGCCCGGGAGCATGATGCCGAAGATGAACCAGTAGAGGGCGATCAGCCCGAGGGGCTGGAGGACGGCCCAGGCGAAGCCGAGCGCGGAGCCGGTGAACCGGGCCGAGAAGTCGCGTTTGATCAGCTGATAGGCGAGGTAGGCGCTGGATCCGGCGGGCACGTATGCTTCCTTGACATGATCGGGCGGGGCACGTATAAATGAGTGCGGAGTATAGTGTCTCCGCCTGAAGGCGTCAACGAAATGACCGCAAACCCGATACAGATGGAGCTTGTGGGTCGCAAGATCCGCGAGTTGCGCCGCGAGCGCAAGCTCACGCAGACGGAGCTTGCCGAACGCGTCGGAATCCATCAGTCAGACCTCTCCCGCATGGAAAAGGGAGAGTACAAGGTCGGTCTCGACACGCTTTTGAAGATTCTCCAGACATTCAACCTCGGAATCGGCGACTTCTTCGAAGAGCGCCCGCGCACGAGCAACATCCTGTCGCGCTACGAGAGCCTCGACGAAGAGGCACGCAAGGAAGTGGACAGCTTCATCGAGTTCAAGCGGATTCAGAACTCGATGCCCCCGGGTGGGAGTGGGAGGAGTGATGGGGGAGATGAAGACGATGAGTAACGTCGAAGAAATCAGACAAGCCGCATGGGCCCGGGTGCGTGAGAACGCGCTCGAGGACGCCATCGTGCTGTTCGATCAGGCGCTCGCGCTCGCCGATGATGACGAGATGCTGGAGCTCCTGACGATCAACAAGGCCGGCATCCTGATTCAGATGGAGACCGACGGTCCCGAGGTGCAGCGGCTGCCGCAGATTCTGATGCGCCGCCGCAACCCGAAGCACACCTTCCTCGCGGCCTACAATCTCCAGCACCGGTACATTCTCTCGAAGGACTTCAAGCGCGCGTACAACTACGGGCGCGTCGCGCTCGAGGCTTCCGACCACATCGAAGAGAAATCGTGGAAGCCGCGCGTCCTGAACGAAATGGGCAGCGCGTGCGTCTACGACTCACGCATCCCCGAAGCGATCGAGGCCTATCGCGAAGCGCTTGCGATGCTCGAATCCTACCCGGACGAGGTCTTCGCCCGTTCCTTCGCGATGCAGAACCTGGGGTACTGCCTCGTGATCGAAGGCGAGCTCGAGGCGGGCATCGAGACGATCCATCAGGCGATCGAGCTGATGCGCGAGGCTGGAGCTGATGGCTACGTGGCCGAGTCGTACATCGACCTCTGCTACGGCTACCTCGAACTGGGCGATCTCGAGAGCGCGCGCCAGTTCGGTGAAATGGGACTCGAGAAGGCAACTGAGACGCGGCAGACGCGCAATGCGCACTACCTGCTCGGAGAGGTTGCCTACAAGCTCGGCGACACGGCGTCGGCCGAAACGCATTTCGAGCATCTGTCGAAGTACTACCCCGATTTTCCGCAGCTCAAGAACGTGCTTCTCGCGCTCGACCTGCGGAGCATGGTGAACTTGAAGCTCTAAGCCGATGAGACGCTTTCTGATCGCACTGGTTCTCGTTCTCACCGCGGCAGGCGCGGGCGCGCAACTGCGGGTGAGCGACGTCCTTCTGACGGACGAGGGGACCCTGTTCACGATCGACAACATCGGCACCCAGGAGTTCGAGCAGACGACGGAGACCGACCTCGAGACGACGTCGATCAACGTGCTGCGGCTGCGCATCCAGCGCGGCGAAGAGCTCGACACGCTCATCGTCCCCGGCTCGCTCGTCGGCGGCACACACGTCGAGCCTTCGCTCGCATGGGACGACGCCGACGGCCGGCTGTACATCTTCTGGCAGCGCATCCCCGGAATCGGCGCGAGCGAGATGCTCTTCGCGTCGTACAAAGATGGCGCCTGGAGTGACGTTTCGGTCTTCGACAGTGGCATCTGGCGCATTCGCTTCAACCTCAAGGTGACGATCACGCGCCTCGCGGAGCGCAGGCTCGAGGACGGCAGCATCGAGTTGAGGCCGGCACTGATCGCGCACGCGATCTGGTGGGAACAGCTCGGCCAGCGCGAGTCGGCCCGCTACGCGATGCTCGAGCTCGAGCAGGGCGCGGTTCGCAGCATCCAGATCCGGGAGCTCACCGACTTCGTCACGTCGCACACCCCGGAACCCTACATCCTGCCGGATGAGTTCGACCGCAGCGTGTTCCGCACCCCGTTCCTGTTCGACTCGCCCAACGGCGATTCGATCGACGTGCTCTTCGCGAACTGGTACACCAATCGCTATCAGCTCGTCACGATCAAGCCGGTCGAAGACGAGAAGAACGGCGTGCTGCACATCCCGACCGGTGTCACCGCGGGCGAGTTCGGCCCCACGCCGGTCCGCAATCGTGACGCGAACGCGAATCTCGTCGCCATTCGCCCGAATCCGTCGACCGGAACGATCGTGGTCTACTCCAGGAGTGGCGACACGATCGACTGGTCCGCGCTCCGCCGCGGGCAGTGGTCGCAGTCGACGGTGCTCAAGCTCAACGACGCGATCACGCTCGACGTCGCCCTCGAAGGGCTCCGCCGCGCGGCATCGCGCCGTTAGGCCTCGCCGCGGGCACGCGTGCCACGCACTCCCCTCCTCGCGCCGCCCGTGCAGCTTGTCGTCCTGAGCCCGGGGGGCGACGGACCTCTCCGGCTTCTACCATCCAGATCTTTAGCCCGCTGTCGTGGCTCGCTGGTTGAACCCTGAGAGGCCCTTCGCAGGCTCAGGGCGACAAGGCGTACGCGCGGCGCGTGCGGCGGCGGCGCGAGAACGCGCAGGTTG
>JBPPMG010000538.1:0-27224 GCA_051305935.1 Thermoanaerobaculia bacterium | reverse complement strand
GTAGGACTTCAGGTCGGCATCGCCGGGCGCGACCTTCGCGCGAAGCTGCGCGAGGTCGGCGATCAGGTAACGGACGCGCCGCTGCTCGCCGTGCGCGTAGCGGTTGGTGTTCGCCTTGTAGTGAGCCTCGAGCTCGGCAGGAGTGACGGTGACGGGCGCGGCGAGACGGTCACTGCTGTAGAGGAGGTACTCGATCTTCGCGTTCTCGCTCCTCTGCCGGTAGACCTGCTCGGCCGCGTTCGGGGCGATCGCAACGGCGCTGATCAGCGCGCTCTGCATCTTCTGCAGCGTCAGATCGCGCTCGATCTCGCGCTCGAAGTCCGCGACCGACGGATAGCCGAGACCGAGAATGTAGTTCTTGTAGAGCTCCGCGCCGACGAACTTCCCTTCGGGGTTGAGCACGGGGATCTCGAGGATCGCCTTGCGCACCTCTTCCTCGGTCGCGCCGAGGTTCATCCGGTGCGCCTCCTGCAGCAGGAGCGTCTGGCTAACCAGGTCGTCGAGAACCTGCTTCTCGATGCCGAGAGCCTCGCGCATCTGCGGCGTGAGTTGCTGACCGTACATCTGCTCGACGCGCTGCTCCGCGTAGAAGAGCGCGCGACGGTACTCGTCGAAGGAAATCGAGTCCCCGTTCACGCGGGCCGCGGCCGAGCCGAGCCCTCCTGCGGCGGAACCCGCGCCGGTTTGTCCTCCGCCGCCCCAGTCGGCGAAGACGAGAAGGACGAACAGGGCAACGACGAAGACGAGAATCCACTTCAGGTGCTGGAAGCTGTCGCGCATCACTTTGAGCATTGGCAAAACACCTCGTTGAGTCCGGAATAGTGGAGATCCGCGGTATGGCAACAGCGCGCCGCGTCGGCGCATGCCCTTCCGGCGCGGCTCGGGAAACACCGGCCGCACCCCTCCCGCGAAAAGCGCTGAAGTGTAACCATTTCCCGATTGACCCGCAATCCCGCCGGTCCGATTCCTGTCGGGAGCGTCGTATGCTATAAGAACGGATCGGCCGAGGCGCCCGCCTTCGGGTAAGATTCGGCACATCAAGAAACTATGAGTGCGCGCAAGTCAACCCAGTCGGGAGCGGATATCGACTGGTATCTGATCTCGATCGACCGGCTGAAACAGCTGCTCGTCGTGCTGGTCGTCGCCGTGGTCGCAGCGAGCGCGTTTCTCTACTATCGAAGCCAGCAAACCCCCGTCCAGAAGGCCCAGAAGGCGATCGAAGCCGCCGCGGCGTCGCTCAACGAGCTCGCGGCTTCGAGCAATTTTTCGAAATACCGCAACGACTTCGACCGCGCCAAGACCAAGGTCGACCAGGCTAAGAAGCTGTTCGCCGGAGAGAAACCCGCGGAAGCGGAAGGCGCGGCAATCGAAGCCCAGGCGATCATTCGCACCGCGCTCGCGGGCCTCGGAGAGCGCGAATCGGACGCGCAGTTCCTCACCGTGGAGGGTCAGGTCGAGTTCCAGAAAGGCGGCTCCGGAGACTGGAAGAAGGCCGACCGCAACACGCCCCTCTTCAACGGGGACTGGGTCAAGACCGGATCGGGCGCATCGGCGGAGCTCTTCTTCTCGAACGGGTCCATTTACACGGTCGGCGCCAACGCTCTGCTCGAGGTCTACGCCGCAATCAACCCGACCACCAACCGCAAGGACAACGCGGTCCAGATGCGCGTCGGCCGCCTCGAGATCAACACCAGCGACGAAGTCGGGACCGTGCGGACGCCCGGCACGCAGGTCGTGATCAGCTCCGAGTCGACCGCGCAGGTCGACGTCAACGACCAGGACAAGGCGACGCGCGTCGTCGCGCTCAAGGGCGCCGCGGCAGTCAGCCCGGTCAAGGGCGGCGCCACGATCGAGCTGTCTCGAGGCGAGCAGCTCTCCGCCACGGAAAAGGGCGACCTCGGCGCGAAGAGCAACTACGTCTCGCCTCCCGCGCTGCAGTCTCCTAGCGAAAATCAGGTCTTCCAGGGAACGCAGGGAATGACCGCGGAGTTCCTCTGGGCCGCGCAGCCGAAGGCGACGGGATACCAGCTGCAGGTTTCCCGCTCCCGGCTCTTCTCCGCGCTGGAGATCGATGCGAAACGCACCGACACCCGCGCTCGCGTGAAGATCACGGCCGAGGGCAGCTTCTACTGGCGAGTGGCCTCGCTCGATGCGGAAGGCAAGCCGGGCCCGAACTCGCCGTTCCGCCGCTTCCGGGTTACCGGGCTCGGAACGAGCATTACGCCGACGGCGTCGGCCGACAAGACGCCGCCGACGCTCGAGCTCAAGAAGCCGACTTCGCTCGGCGGCCAGTTCTACCTCATCGAAGGCAAAGCCGAGGCCGGCGCCACGGTGTTCGTGGACGACCTCGAGATCAGCGTCGAGCCCGACGGAACTTTCCGCAAGCTCGTCAGTTTCACCAAGATCGGGCTCAACACCGTGGTCGTGCGCGCGGTGGATCCGGCAGCAAACCAGTCGTTGCAGCGCGTCAACGTTTACGTCGAAGATTAACGCCGGGTGAGTCGAATCGTCCCAGGCCTGCCCGGGCATCCCGAACAGATCATCTCGAGTGGAGCCGAGGCGCCAGCCGCGTACGCCGAAGCGACCATGATCCGGCGAAACCCGAATCCGCCCGAAGACGGGGCGAGCGGGACCGAGGACGATTCGCGGCAAGACTACTCGATGCGGAGAGACATACTCCAGTCATGACGATGCGCTCAATTCTCTCGATGTTCTCGAACGATCTGGCGATCGATCTGGGAACGGCGAACACCCTGGTCTACGCGAGAAATCGCGGCATCATCGTCCGCGAGCCTTCGATCGTCGCCGTCAACAAGGTGACGAATCGTGTCGAGGCGGTCGGGACCGAAGCGAAGGAAATGCTCGGCAGGACGCCGGGCAACATCGTGGCGATCCGCCCGATGAAAGACGGCGTCATCGCCGACTTCGACGTCACCGAGAAGATGCTCGACCACTTCATCAAGAAGGCGCACGGACGCCGGTTTCTCGTGAAGCCTCGCATCGTGATCTCCGTTCCTTCCGAGATCACGCAGGTCGAGAAGCGCGCGGTCAAGGACTCCGCGTTGCGCGCGGGCGCGACGGAGGTCTACCTGATCGAGCAGGCGATGGCTGCGGCGATCGGCGCCGGGCTGCCGATCACCGACCCGACCGGCAACATGATCGTCGATATCGGAGGCGGCACGACCGACGTTGCCGTGATCTCTCTCGCGGGCATCGTGTACGCGCGCTCCGTGCGCGTCGCGGGCAACGAGATGGACGATGCGATCATCCAGTACATCAAGCGCAAGTACAACCTCCTGATCGGCGAGCGAACCGCGGAGCAGATCAAGATGGCGATCGGATCGGCCTTCCCTCTCGACGAGGAAATGACGATGGAGATCAAGGGACGCGACCTCGTCGAAGGTGTGCCGAAGACATTGGTCGTCTCCGACGAGGAGATCCGCGAGGCGCTGTCCGAAACGGTCGCCACGATCGTCGAAGCGGTTCGCGTCGCGCTCGAGCGGACGCCTCCCGAGCTCTCGGCCGACATCATGGACAAGGGCATCATCATCGCGGGCGGCGGCTCGATGTTGAAGAACCTCGACAAGCGCCTCCGCGAAGAGACCGGCCTCCCGGTGTCGCTCGCCGAGGATCCGCTCGCCTGCGTCGTCCTGGGGACCGGGAAGATGCTCACCGACTTCAGCCTGCTGAGGAAGATCTCGATCGACTGAGCCGGGCCGCGACGCCGGGGACGACCAACCGCACGAGAATGCAGACCTCCGCCGAACGCCGGCCGACCTTGTTCCTGATCGTCGTTCTCGCATCGCTGTTCCTCCTGATGAGCGCGAACTCCAGGACGCGCAGGATCGAGGACCAGCGCACCTTTCTCGTGCGAGGCGTCGTTCGGCTCTTCGCGCCGGTTCTCGAGGCAGTCGACTGGGCCTGGGTCAACGTGGCGGACGCGTGGCATGGCTACTTCGACATGCGCTCCGCGGTGCGGGAGAACCTGGGGCTTCGCCGACGGCTCGCGGAACTGACCGCCGAGAACGTCTCGCTTCGCGACCGGAACGTCGACATCTCGCGGATGCGCGCGATCCTGGGCTACTCGGAAAGCGTCGATGTTCCTGCCACGCTCGCGAGGGTGGTCATGCTCGACACAGGCGGCCGCTTCAAGTCACTCATTCTCGACCGCGGCTCCGGCGAAGGCATTCGCGTGAACGATCCGGTGCTCTCCGCCGAAGGGCTCGTCGGCCGCGTCGTGCTCACCACGCCGAGCGTTTCCAAGGTGCAGTTGATCCTCGACGGCGACTCGTCGGTCGGTGTCCACTTCGAGCGGACGCGGCGGCAGGGAGTCGTCCGCGGAACCGGCGGCGACGACCTCACGATGGCGTTCGTTCCCTTCACCGCCGACGTCGCGCCCGGCGACCGGGTCTACACGGCGGGCATCGACGCGGTCTACCCTAGAGGCATACTCGTCGGCAAGGTGATCTCCGTCGAGCGGGGCAAGGATCTGTTCAAGACCGTGACGTGCGCCCCCGCGACCGACTTCTCGAGCCTCGAGGACCTGATCGTGCTCCGCACGCCCCGGATCGATCCGGCGGCCACGGAGTTCCGGCAGTGACGATTCTCCGCTTCGCGGCCGGCCTCATCATCGCGGTGGCGATCCATGCCGCGCTGAACAAGGCCGCGCCCGGCTCGCTGGTCTACTTCAACCCGTACGTGATCCTCGTGACCTACCAGGCGATGCGGAGCGGAAGCCTCTCGCGCGTCATCGCGCTCGGCGCGCTCGCCGGGCTCGTTCAGGACTCGCTTTCGATTTCCCTGGCGGGCGCGAACGCGTTCGCGCTGACGCTCTGCGGGTACGCGGTCGCCTACATCAACGCGAAGATCGTGCTGCACGGCAACGCCGCCTTCGGCGCGTGCCTCGCGGGTTCGACGCTCGGCGCCGAGGTGATCGTCTGGGCCTTGACGAGCATCCTCTTCGAGACGACCTCGCCGTTCGCGATCGACACCTGGCTGGCGCGCGCCGTCGTGACGACGCTCTTTGGGTTGCTCCTTCTCCAGTCGCTGCGGCTCGTGCTCGGCGCCGACGTCGTGACGACCGAACAGCGCCGCCGCACCTGGTAGGAACGGACCCGGCCTTTCCCGCGTTGAACGGGGTGGCCCTCGAACGACATGAAGGTATACAGAGAAGACCAGAAGACGCTGCAGGGACGGATCGACGCCGTCCTCTGGTCGGTCGTCGCGGCCTTCGTCGTCCTCGCCTCCTCCTTCTGGTACGTGCAGGTGGTGCAGGCGGAGAAGTACCGCGACCTGTCCGAGGCCAACGCACTTCGCAACGTCACGGTGCGCGCGCAGCGCGGACTCATCCTCGATCGCAAGGGGCGGGTGCTCGCGGAGAACCAGCCCTCGCACACGCTCGTCCTGATGCGCACCGAGCTTTCGCAGGCGACACGGCGCGACGCGGACCACCTCCCCCGCCTCGTACGATTCGTCTCCGCCGTGCTCGGGATCAGCGAAGCCGAGGTGAACCGCCGCATCGAGAAAGGCAAGGCGGCCCCGCCGAGCCAGCCGCTGACGATCGCGGAGGACCTCACGATTCCGCAGGTCGCGTCGATCGAGGCCGGCAAGCTCACCTTCCCAGCACTCTCGGTCGAGAGCACCGCGAGCCGCAACTATCCGAACGGCACGATCGCGGCGCACGTGCTCGGCTACATGGGTGAGTCGACGGCCGCCGAGCTCAAGCGGCGCTCCGAGCTCCGCATGGGGGATCTCGTCGGACGGCGCGGCGTCGAGCTCGTCTACGACGCCGAGCTGCGTGGCAAGGACGGCGCGAAGTTCATCGTCGTCGACAGCCACGGCCGCGTGAAAGAGGAGTACGACAAGCTGAGCCGCGAGCCTCAGCGCGGGCAAAACATCTACCTGACGATCGACCTCGACCTGCAGCGCAAGGCGGAGCAGTACTTCATCGAGAACGAGATGGTAGGCTCCTGCGTCGTTCTCGATCCTCGCAACGGCGAGGTGCTCGCGCTCGTGTCGAGTCCCGCGTACGACCCGAACATTTACTCGAAGCGGTTCACGACCACGGTGTGGAAGACGATTCTGTCGAACCCGTTTCGCATCGAGGTGAATCGTTCGATCCAGGGCCTCTACTCTCCCGGCTCCGTCTTCAAGGTCGTGATGGGCATGGCAGGGCTCGAGCTCGGAGTGATCGACGAGACGACGACGTTCCACTGCACGGGAAGCGAGGCGTTCCACGGGCGCCGGTTCCGCTGCTGGAACAAGAACGGCCACGGCTCGGTGAACCTCGAGCAGGCGATCAAGGTGTCGTGCGACATCTTCTTCTACAACCTCGGATCGAGGCTCGGCATCGACCGCATCGGGGACTACTCGCACCTGCTCACCTTCGGCGAGCTGACAACGATCGATCTCGAAGGCGAGAAGCCGGGGCTCGTCCCGTCCGAGGCATGGGCACGGGAGAAACAGAAGCGGAAGTGGTATCCGAGCGAGACGATCTCGGTCGCGATCGGCCAGGGACCGCTGCTCGTGACGCCGCTGCAAGTCGCGAACATGATGGCGTCGATCGCGAACGGCGGCGCGGTCTACCAGCCTCACGTGCTGCGCCAGCGGCAGGTGAACGACGCGGCGGGACGCCCGCACACGCTGACCGTTCCTCCGAAGCTGCTCCACCAGACGAAGCTGGACGGTGACGCGCTCGCAGCCGTGCGCAACGGGCTGTGGAGAGTCGTCAACGAGGCCGGCGGCACCGGCTCGAAGGCGCGCGTCGAGGGGATGGACGTCGCCGGAAAGACCGGCACCGTCCAGGTCATCGCGCAGGAAGGCTGGGTCCGCGCCGAAGACCTGCCGTTCAAGTTTCGCGACCACGCATGGTTCGCGTCCTATGCGCCGAAGGAAAACGCGGAGCTCGTCGTGGTGGTCTTCGTCGAGCATGGCGGGCATGGAAGCTCCGATGCGGCGCCTCTCGCAAAAATTCTCTACGAATCGTTCTTCTCCGACAGGATCTACGGCGGTCAGCCGCGGACGGCGCCGGCGGCCGCGAAGCCTCCGGTGACCGCAGCGGTCGCGGCACCTGCGGGAGAAGGGCGATGACCGAACGCCTCGACGGCTCCCCGTCGACCGGACCGCTCGGTCAGTTCATCAGCTCGCGGACCATCTCGCGACTCGATCTGAACCTTCTGGGAACGGCGATTCTCATCGCCGCGATCGGTTGCGTCCTCGTGTTCAGCGCGACCTCCGAGGGTCGCGACGCGAACCTGTTCGGCCGGCAGCTCGTCTGGATCGCCGTCGGCATCGTCGCGATGCTCATCTTCACGTTCGTCGACTATCGGCTTCTTCTCGACATCTCGCCGGCGCTCTGGGGAATCGGTCTCGTCTTCCTCGGGTACCTGTTGCTCTGGGGCCAGCGAACCGCGAACGTGAAATCGTGGATTCACATCGGAGGCTTTCAGTTCCAGCCATCGGAGTTCGTCAAGATCTTCACCGCGCTGCTCGTGGCCAAGTACTTCGAGAGCCACACCGAGCGCTATCTGACCTTCCGCTCGTTTCTCATGCTCTCGGTGATCGTCGGCTTTCCTGTGGCGCTCATCCTCGTCCAGCCCGACTTCGGAACCGCGGCAACCTTCGTCCCAGTCGCGTTCGCGGCGCTCTTCCTCGGCGGGATCCGGCCGCGCTTCTGGATCATCGCCATCCTCATCGCGCTGCTCGCGGCGCCGACCGCATGGTTCGTCGTGCTCAAGCCGTACCAGAAGGAACGGATCATGATCTTCCTCGACCCGGAGCGCGACCCGCTCGGCTCGGGGTATCAGGTGATGCAGTCGAAGATCGCGATCGGGTCGGGAGGGATCACCGGCAAGGGGTTCGGCGAAGGGACGCAGGCAAAGCTCGAGTACCTTCCCGCCCGCCACACCGACTTCATCTTCGCCGTGCTCGGAGAGGAGTGGGGCTTCGTCGGCGTCCTCGTCCTCCTCACCCTCTACCTCTTCTTCATCACCGGCGCGCTCCGGATCGCGAAGGCGGCTCGCGACAGGGCGGGAACTTTTCTCGTCGTCTGCCTCACGTCATTCTTCATCTTTCACATCCTGATCAACGTGGCGATGCAGATCGGCCTTCTGCCGACGACGGGCATTCCATTGCCGCTCGTGTCGTACGGCGGATCGTCGACGCTGATGTTCTTCATCGCGACCGGGCTCATCCTCAACGTCGACTTCCGCAAATTTGTGAACGTTGGCTGACGGCCCCGCGAATGAAAAACGGGCGCACCGAAGTGCGCCCGCGTTGGATTCGTGGCTGCCGGGAAGGTCTACTCGTCGAGCAGGTTTCGAAGCTCCTTGCCTGGCTTGAAGCGGATCGTGTTACCGGGAGGGATTCGAACTTCGACGCCGGTCTTGGGGTTTCGCCCGATGCCCTTCTTGCGCTGCTTGACCTGGAAGACGCCGAATCCGCGAAGCTCGATTCGCTGACCGCGCGCGAGGGCATTGCGAAGACCGTCGATCACGGTGTCGACCGCCTGGGCAGCCTTGAAGCGCGAAACATCCGTCATCTTGTCGGCGACCTTGTTTACGATGTCTGCCTTGATCATTCGACCTCCGTGGTCGGAAGATTATAAGATTGCATGGGTCTCGCGTCAACGTTAACTGATTGATAAAATTGGGCTTGACGGACAAGCCTGCTTTTCTCATACCGGTTCGTCGCGAGGAGGTGGAGAGTGGCCTGGATGCGAGGCGCACGGCGTTTTCGCGACGAAGGCATAGCTGGCACTATGTTGAGGAGCGAAAACGCCATGCAACGAAGCAGACAGACCGCTATCCGCCTCCGCAGCAGAACCGGTGTGTGAGAAGCGGGCTAGCATGGAACAGCCCCGCATCGACCTCTGGCTCAAGCACGTCTGCCTCGTAAAGCACCGCGCCGAGGCAACGGAAGCATGCCGTGGCGGCCTCGTGAAGCTCAACGGCCAGCGCGTAAAGCCGGCATCGACCGTGCGCCTCGACGATGTCGTCGAGCTGAGCGAGCCGCACTACCGGAAAGTCGTCGTCCTCGCGATCCCGGGCAAGCAGGCCGCGAAGGATGCGGCTCGCGCGATGTACCGGGACGAGACGCCGCCGCCCGAGCCGTCGACCTCGACAGGCCGCGGCGTCGATCGCGAACCGGGCGCGGGCCGCCCGAGCAAACGCGAGCGCCGGGATCTCGAACGCTGGCGCGGACGGTAGCGCAGCTCAGAACTGCCGCAGCACGCGCAGGTCGTTCTCGAAGAGGGTGCGGATGTTCGGCATCCCGAACTTGATCATCGCCACGCGGTCGATTCCGAGACCGAACGCGAAGCCGCTCCACTCGTTCGGGTCGATGCTGCAGTTGCGCAGCACCTGCGGGTGGATCATCCCGCAACCGAGGATCTCCATCCATCCGGTCTTCGAGCAGGTGCCGCACCCTTTCCCGTGACAGAAGGGGCAGGAGATGTCGACCTCCGCGCTCGGCTCGGTGAAGGGAAAGTAGCTCGGGCGGAACCGGATCTCCGTGTCGGCGCTGAAGACGCGGCGCATGAAGTGCTCGAGCGTTCCGCGCAGGTGTCCGAAGTGGACGCCGCGATCGACGAAGAATCCCTCGACCTGGTGGAACATCGGGGAGCGCCGAAGCGTGATCTCGTCGCGCCGGTAGACGCGTCCCGCGGAGAGCACTTTGAATGGCGGGGCCGCCTTCTCCATGGTGCGAATCTGCACGTTCGACGTGTGGGTCCGGAGCAGGAGCTCGGGGCCGAGGTAAAAGGTGTCCTGCGTGTCGCGCGCCGGGTGGTCGGGCGTGAAGTTGAGTCCTTCGAAGTTGTACCAGTCGGTTTCGATTTCCGGCCCGGGATCGATCGAGTACGACATCTCGCGGAAGATCTGCTCGATCTCGCGACGGACGATCGTGATCGGGTGAAGCGAGCCGAACGCCGGCTTGCGCCCGGGGAGGGTGACGTCGATCGACGATCGGGCCTGCTTGCGCGCGCTTTCCTCGGCCGCGGACGCGTCGAGCTTCTCGCGAAGTCGCGCCTCGAGCGAGTCCCGAAGTTGATTCAGCGCCTCGCCGACTTCCTTCTTGCGCTCGGGCGGCACCGTCTTCAACTCGGCAAAGAGAGCGTGAACGGCGCCTCCCTTGCGGCCGAAGAATCGGACGCGAAGCGCCTCGAGATCGGCGTGCGACGCCGCGGCGGCAAGTGCCGCATCGAACTCCTGCGCCGTCCTGCGAATCGATTCGAGCATGTCGGTCAAGGGAATCCCCCGCAAAGAAAAAAAGACGCGGGCATTGTAGCCCGCGTCCTTCGGATGTCGAGACGTTGCGGTAACTACGCGCCGGCGTGTGCGCGCTTCGCCATGTCGACGAGGGCCGCGAAGCCCTTCGGGTCGTTCACGGCGAGATCAGCGAGGACCTTGCGGTCGAGTGCCGACCCGGCGATCTTGAGCCCCGACATGAACATCGAGTACGACATGCCGCTCAGGCGCGCTCCGGCGTTGATACGCGCGATCCAGAGGGTGCGGAACTCGCCCTTGCGGTCCTTGCGCCCCGTGTACGCGAAGTTCAGCGCCTTCTCCACCGCCTGCTTCGCGTGGCGGTGGTTCTTCGACCGCATTCCCCAGAAGCCCTTGGCGGCCTTCAGGATCCTGACGCGGCGGTTCTTACGTTTGAATCCCCGTTTTACTCTCATGATCTCTCCTCGTTCTCGCCTCTCGGGCGTTTAGGGAGCGGCCGGGTCAGGAGGGGTAGTCGATCACCCGGGCGCGCTCTTCCGTCCCCCGTGCGGGGAGACGGTGGTTATGCGTACGGAATCATCCGGCGAACGGTCTTCTCGTTCGCGGGCGACACATCCGCTGTACTCGCCAGATGCGCTTTGCGCGAGGGCGACTTCTTCGTGAGGATATGCCCGTGGTACGCGTGCCCACGCTTCAGCTTTCCGGTGCCGGTGGTCTTGAAGCGCTTCGCAGCGCCACGGTGGGTCTTCATCTTCGGCATGACTGTTTTCCTTCCGGCCCGGCGACACATCGACCGGGCGTTTACCGCCGCAACTTCAACGAGTCACGGCACTGATTATTCCCCGTTACTTCTGGCTCACGGGACCGATGATGATCGCCATCCGGTTTCCCTGGACCATTGGGAGGCCTTCCGCGGCACCCTTTTCCTTCACTTCGGCGAGGAGCCGATCGAGCACTGCCCTGCCCAGCTCCTGGTGCGCCATTTCGCGCCCTCGGAACCGGACCGTCGCCTTGACCTTGTCCCCATCCGCGAGGAAGCGGAGAACGTGGTTGCGCTTGAAGTTGAAGTCGTGCTCGTCGATGCGAGGGCGGAACTGCACCTCCTTGACGACGATTACCTTCTGCTTCTTCTTCGCCTCGTTCTGCTTCTTCTTCTGCTGGAACAGGTACTTCCCGTAATCCATCACCTTGCAGACGGGCGGCTTGGCGGTCGGGGCGATCTCGACCAGATCGAGCAGCTTCTGCTCGGCCAGCGCACGCGCCTCGGCGATGGGAACGACGCCGAGCTGCTCTCCGGCATCGTCGATGAGACGAACCTCGATGGCGCGGATCTCGTCATTGATACGGGTGTCGTCGCCCCCTCTCTTCGGCGGGGCGAATCGGTCGAAACGTCGTGGCGGTCTGATCTGTCAATCCTCCTATGGGTTGTGGAGCAGGGTTGCGGCCCCGCGGATGGCGAGAGGCAGGCCTCTCGCGTTGAAGACACTTCTGCACATCGTAGCCGTACGATGAACGCGGCTCAATCTAAGGGAGCCCTCATCACAATGTCAAGGAGCGCCGCCGCACCAGCTCGTGCGCTTCGGCGGCCAGCTCGTCGAGCGAAACCGCTCCGACATCGCCAACCCCTCGCTTTCGGAGACTGACGTTGCCGGCCTCGACCTCTTTTTCGCCCACGATCAGCATGTACGGCACCTTCTCGAGCTGCGCCTGGCGGATCTTGGCCCCGAGCTTCTCGTTGCTCTCGTCGGCCTCCACCCGGAGCCCTTTCTGCTTCAGATTCGCCGCCACCCCCCGAGCGTAGTCGAGGAACTTCTCCGACACCGGCAGCACCTTGGCCTGAACCGGAGCGAGCCAGAGCGGGAACGCGCCGGCGAAGTGCTCGACGATGATCCCGAAGAAGCGCTCGATCGAGCCGAGGATCGCGCGGTGAATCATCACCGGGCGATGCTCCGCGTTGTCGGCGCCGACGTAGTTGAGGTCAAACCGCTCGGGAAGGGCGTAGTCGAGCTGGATGGTCCCGAGCTGCCACGGGCGGCCGATCGCGTCGGTCACCTGGAACTCGAGCTTCGGCCCGTAGAACGCCCCCTCGCCCGGATTGACGTGGAAGTCGATCGAGGGGGCGCGAAGCGCGCGCTCGAGCGCCCCTTCGGCGGCATCCCACATCGCGTCGTCACCGAGACGCTTCTCGGGGCGGGTCGACAGCGCGACGCGCACGTTCTCGAAGCCGAAGACGGCATACATCTCGTTGATGAGCCGGATCTCCCGCGACATCTCCTCTTCGATCTGCTCGGGCATGACGAACAGATGCGCATCGTCCTGCGCGAACGAGCGCACGCGAGCCAGACCGTGGGTGACACCCGACCGCTCGTAGCGATGAAGTCGGGCAAAGTCGGCGATGCGAAGCGGGAGGTCGCGGTACGAGCGGCGTTCGTGCGCGTAAATCTGGGTATGCCCCGGACAGTTCATCGGCTTCACGCCGTACTCGCGCTCGTCGACCTCCGAGAAGAACATCGCTTCCTTGTAGTTCTCGTAGTGGCCCGAGATCTTGAAGAGCTCCACGTCCCAGATCAGCGGGGTCACCACTTCCTGGTAGCCGTCGCGGCGGTAGAACTCCCGCACGAAGTCGATCAGCGCGTTGTAGATGAGGGTGCCCTTCGGCAGGAACACCGGCATCGCTGGCGCGAAGTGCGAGAACATCATCAGCCCGAGCTCCTTGCCGAGCTTCCTGTGGTCGCGCGCCTTCGCCTCCTCGATCCGCTTGAGGTGCTCGTCGAGTTCCTTCCTGTCCGCCCACGCGGTCCCGTAAATCCGCTGCAGCATCGGGTTGTTCTCGTTGCCTCGCCAGTAGGCGCCGGCGAAGGAGAGCAGCTTAAAGGCGCCGAGTTTCCCGGTCGACGGGACGTGCGGCCCGCGGCAGAGATCCTTCCAGTCTCCCTGACCGTAGACCGAGAGCACCTGGTCCTCCGGGATGTCACGGATGATCTCGACCTTGAAGGCCTCGCCCATCCGCTCGAACTCCTTGATGGCGTCGTTGCGCGACAACTCCTGGCGTTGCACCGGGAGGTCGCGCTTCACGATCTCCTCCATGCGCTGCTCGATCGCGCGCAGATCTTCGTCGCTGAACGGCCTGGCCGCCGCGAAATCGTAAAAGAAGCCGTTCTCGATCACCGGTCCGATGGTGACCTGGGTTCCGGGGAACAGCTCCTGCACCGCCATCGCCATCAGGTGGGCGGTCGAATGCCGGATCACGTCGCGGCCCTCGTCGCTCGCGGGCACCACGATCTCGACCTTCGCCCCTTCGGACACCTTTACCGACAAGTCGACGATCTTCCCGTCGATCCTGCCGGCGAGAGCATCTTTCGCGAGCCGCTTTCCGATCGACGCGGCGACGTCGGCGACGGTCGCTCCGTCGGGCACTTCTCGCGACGATCCATCGGGCAGTTGTACGTTCATGGCTATCATCCTCTCGCCGTCGGCCCAGTCGCGGGCCGCGCCGGCTGAAATTCGTTCGTTCCAAGAAAAAAGGACAGGGCAACTGCCCTGTCCTCGTGTCATTCCGTCGTTTGGCTTCGACTAGGCAGGACAGGACCGTGACGACGTTCGCGTCGTCGTTCGCGTGGCCTGCGTCGTGGTCACTTTGTGCATCTTCGATTCGACCAGAAAGTGGAATGGTAGGCTCTAGCGGACTCGAACCGCTGACCTCTACCGTGTCAAGGTAGCGCTCTAACCAGCTGAGCTAAGAGCCTGAATTTTCAAACCACGCTTGGTAGGCGCTATCGGACTCGAACCGATGACCTCTACCGTGTGAAGGTAGCGCTCTAACCAGCTGAGCTAAGCGCCTGCACTGCTGGAGCCCTTGCTAACGGCCCTTCGGCCCCCTCGTATTTCCCGAGGGAGGAGAAGCATAGGAAACGGCGGAGGGGGAGTCAATAGGCGGCATTAGCGACGAACCGCATCTCACCTCCAGCGAGGAACGGTTGACGCTCCCGCACCAGAACCGACATGGAGAATGTCGGTTCTCCGGTAGCCGCGGATGAACGGGGGTCCAGTCTCGGGTGACAGTTTCGCGTGAGGCCGCCCCGACCCGAACGAGCCGAGCGTTGACGGTTCACACAGGTACACATAAACTGTGCGGATGAAGAACATCACGCTGAGCGTCGACGAAAAGGTGCTCGCTGCCGTCCGCCAGCATGCCGCGACGAGCAATACGTCGGTGAATCAGCTCGTCCGCGACTTCCTCGACGAGATCGCGCGACGCGAAGACCGGGCACGAAAAGCACGCCGCCGGCTGCGCACCCTGAGTGAGCGCTCGACCGCGAAGATCGGGAAGGCCTCGTGGAACCGCCAGGATCTTCATGAGCGTTGAATGTTTTCTCGACACGAACGTGCTCGTCTACGCGGCAGCCGGTCGAGGCGCGGAAGCGCAGAAGCGATCCCGCGCTCTCGAACTGATCGAGACGATGGATTTCGGGATCTCGGCGCAGGTGCTGCAGGAGTTTTACGTCACCGTCGTCCACAAGATCGAGGTCGGGCTCACTCCGAGCTCGGCGCTCGCATGGATCGAACAGCTCGAGAGCTTCCCGTGCCTTCCCGTCGATGCGGGGCTCGTCAAGGTTGCCGCCGAGGTCAGTCAGCGTCACCGGATTTCTTACTGGGACGGCGCGATCGTCGCCGCGGCCGAAGCGCTCGGCGCCACGACTCTCTTCAGCGAAGATCTGAGCCACGGCCAACTGTACGGTTCGGTCAGGGTCGAAAATCCCTTCCGCTGAGCCATTCGACCGGCGGTTCGGTGGGCTACAATGCGCGCTTCCGGCGCTCCCGGAGAGCCCATTGACGGAGACCACAGTGTCAGACGAGGACCAGCAGCCCCAGCAGCCCGCCACATCCGAAAACGAGCTCATGCGCGTGCGCCGCGAGAAGATGGCGCGCATCGTCGAGCTCGGATGGCCCAGCTATCCCAACAAGGCGCATGCGACGACGACGGTCGCCGCCGTGGTGGAGACGTACTCCCCGAAGACGGCCGAGGAGCTCGACGCCCTCGGCGAGCGCGTATCGATCGCGGGCCGCGTCATGGCGATCCGCGATTTCGGCAAAGCGTCGTTCCTCGTCCTCTCCGAGCTCTCGAGCCGCATCCAGGTCTACGTGAAGAAGGACGCGCTCTCGGAGCGTGAATGGCAACTGAAGGAAAACCTCGACGTCGGTGACTGGGTCGCCGTCGAAGGCCCGATGATGCGAACGAAGAAGGGCGAGCTGTCGGTCAAGGCCGAGAAGCTCGACTTCCTCGTGAAGGCGCTTCGCCCGCTCCCCGAGAAGTGGCACGGCCTAACCGACCAGGAGACCCGCTACCGCCAGCGATACGTCGACCTCATCGTCAACGACGACGTGAAGGAGACGTTCCGCACGCGTGCGCGCATGGTCAGCTTCATCCGCAACTACCTGGACTCGCACGGCTTCATCGAGGTCGAGACGCCGATGATGCAGACGATCGCCGGTGGCGCCGCGGCCCGCCCGTTCGTCACGCACCACAACGCGCTCGGGATGCAGCTCTACATGCGCATCGCGCCGGAGCTCTACCTCAAGCGCCTCATCGTCGGCGGCATGCAGCGCGTCTACGAGATCAACCGCAACTTCCGGAACGAGGGAATCTCGCTGCAGCACAACCCCGAGTTCACGATGCTCGAGTTCTACTGGGCGTACGCGGACTACGAGGATCTCATCCGCCTGACCGAGGAGCTGCTCGGGAGCCTCGTGCAGGAGGTTCGCGGCACGACCACACTCACCTGGCGCGGCGCGGAGATCAGCTTCGCGCGCCCGTTCGCCCGCTTCACGATGAAGGAAGCGGTCGTCCACTTCGCGCGCGAGAAGCACGGCGTGACGATCGACCCCGCCGACCTCGACGACCAGCCGAAGCTCGTGGAGCTCGTGAAGCGTCTCGGCGAGCCGCGACCCGTACGGGACGACGGCACGGAAGGCCCCGCGGGCGAGCAGCCGCCCGCAATCGAAGCGATGAACCGCGGCAAGCTCCTCGCCGAGCTCTTCGAGGCCGTCTGCGAAAAGCACATCGTCCATCCGACCTTCATCACCGAGTTCCCGGTCGAGGTCTCGCCGCTCTCGAAGCAGCGGCCCGACGACCCGCGCTATGTCGAGCGCTTCGAGCTCTACGTGAACGGGATGGAGGTCGCGAACGCCTTTTCCGAGCTCAACGACCCCGACGAGCAGGCGCGGCGCTTCGCACAGCAGCTCGAGGAGCGCGAGAAGGGTGACGACGAGGCATTCCAGACGGACGACGATTACGTCCGCGCGCTCGAGTACGGCATGCCGCCGACAGGGGGCGAAGGGATCGGGATCGACCGCCTCGCGATGATCCTCACCGACTCCCCGTCGATCCGCGACGTCATCCTCTTCCCGTTGATGCGACCGCGATGACAGAATCGTTCTCGCGGCGCACCCCGCGCGATACGCCGATCACGTGAGCTACGAGCTGACCATCGCACTTCGCTACCTCTGGACCGCGCGCAAGCAGCTCCACACGGCATTCCTCTCGATTATCAGCGCCCTCGGCCTCGCCGTCGGCGTCGGGACGCTCCTCGTCTCACTGGCGCTCCTCTCCGGCCTTCAGTCGCGCATCAAGTCGCGGCTGATCTCGTCGAGCCCCCACGTCCTGGTCGAGCCGGTCGGCGATTTCGCGATCATCGACCCTCCCGCCGCGGACGCGGCCTGCCGCGCCGTCGCCACCCGTGTCGAGCCCTACGTCTCCGGCTTCGCGTGGATCTCGAACACGCGCACGGAGACAGGACGACCGGCACGCGTGCGCTCGATCGACCCGGCGACGATCGAGATCACGGAGTCGCTCAATCCGGGCGCGGTATCCGAGGGGAGCATCCTCTGGATGACGCGGAGCGCGGTCGCGGCCCTGCGGCTCAAGGCGGGCGACGCCGTTGTCGTGGTCGGCCCGCGCACGCGCCTGACCCCCTTCGGCGCAGCTCCCGTCTTCCGCAAGTTCGGCGACGTGCGCATCATCGACTCGCCACCCGAGCACGACGCGGAAGCCGAGGTGCTCATGTCGTTCGAAGACGCTTCGGCGATCTTCATGACCGGGGGGCGGCCGACCGCAATCGCGCTCTGGATCGCGTCGGTCGAAGACGTCGACGCGGCGCGCGCGACCCTCGAAGCCGCGCTGCCCGACACGGCAATCAAGACGTGGAAAGAGATCAACCGCCCGCTCTTCCTCGCGCTGCGCCTCGAAAAGCTGGTGATGTTCGCGACGATCTCCCTGATCGTCCTCGTCGCCGCGCTGAATCTCGTCTGCTCGCTCGCGATGCTCGTCGTCGAGAAGCGGTCGAGAATCGGAATCCTCCGCACGTTAGGCGCGACCGAGGCGTCCATCCGCCGGATCTTTCTCCTCGTCGGGCTGATGATCGGCGTAGGCGGAACGATCGTCGGCAACCTCGCCGGGCTCGGCTTCTCGTGGCTCGCCGACCGCTACCGTCTCGTCCCCCTGCCGGGCGAGTCGTACGTCCTGGGACACGTGCCGTTCGCCATCGAGCTTCAGGACGTCCTCATCGTGAACGCGATCGCCGTCGTGCTCTCGGTCGTCGCCGCCTGGTACCCGGCTTCGATCGCTTCGAAGCTCGACCCCATCACCGCGATCCGCGAAGAGTGAGACGGACGGCTCCGTTCACCGCGTCTCCGTGACCTTGCGCAGGGACGGATGCTCGTCGGGGTTGATGCCGTAGCGTCCGGCAAGTTCGGCGCAGGTAAGTTGCGCGAGATGCGCAAGCAAGGGTGTCCGCGCCCATCGCACATCGGGGAACGGCATGGAAAGATGCGCCTCGGGCGTCCGGTCCGAGCCCAGGCAAAGGAACGGAACCCCACGCGCCAGCAGCGCGGCCGTCGCCGCCTGTTTGCTTTCCATTGGCTCGTCGGCCCCCGAAAAGATCACGACACGGTCTTCAGGACTCGCCGAGGCGATCGGGCCGTGAAGGAACTCCGCCGTCGAGTAGCCCATCGCCGGAATGCCGACGCTCTCCTGCAGTTTGAGCGCCGCATCGAGCGCAGCGGCAGACGACGGGCCGCGCGACACCCACGTAATCGTGCGCGCGCCCGCCAGAAAAGTGGCGAGCGCCGCGGGAAGCCCGTCGGCGTCGACGCGTCGCATGCATGACGCCGTCTGGGCCGCCGCTTCTTCGACGTCATATCCCGCGAGCGCAGCCGCAACGAATAGCTGAGCCACGACGCTCTTCGTGGCTGGGATCGCCCTCTCGACTCCGCACCCGAGACGAAGGACATGATGTGTTGCCTTCAGCAGATGCGCGTCCGAGGCCTCGGCTTCGGTGATCGCCACGATGAGCGCGCCGCGCTCGCGGAGCCACTCCGCGCTGGCGGCCACATCCGTCGAAAGCCCCGAGTACGAAAACGCGTAGACCACGGAGTCGCTCCAATCCGCCGCTGGAAGCGACTGCGTCGTGAGCCAGGGCCGGAACTCGATCGGTTGACGGCCCGTCTGCAATGCGAACAGGTAGCTGGTAAAGGTACAGACGTTGCCGGAGCTTCCCCGTCCCACCAGCACCGCCGTAGGACGCGCTGCGACCTGCCGGCGAATCTCGACGGCCTCACGCTGCCACCGGGCCGCTTCGGTTTCGAGCATCGTCGGTGCAAACCGTGCCTCTTCCTGCATCAGGCTATTCGACATGAGATGGCTCCTTCGGTGCGGGCACCTCGCCCGGCTGGGCGCGCCAATAGAATTCACTCGGAATGTCGCCGTTCCGCCGACCGGTGATCCGGGCGCGCATTCCCTCGTCGTCGCCGAACAAGACGGGCACCTGGGATGAGTAATGACGCAGCAGCGCCATCTTGCCTTCCACGTCGACCGGCAGGGCGAAAAGCCTGGCGGGCTCGAGGTTAAGCCGCTCGATTGCAGCGATCGGACTGTCCAGGTCGCCCCGGCCAACGCGGGCGTCGGCAACATACGGGAAGTCTTCGTAGAAGAGGAGCGTAGCGCCCGCGGAGGCGAGCCTCACGGCCACCCGCGCCGTGATCTGGTGGTCGACGTGATGGCCGATCCCCATCGGGCTCACCAGCAGGATGCCCCCCAGGCCGATGCAAATGCGCCGCAAGACCAGGTACAACTCCTCGATATGCGCCATGTCGTCGACTCGGGGCGCCACGGACCGGTCGCGGGCATTCCGGTAGATCAGCTTGCCCGTCAGCGGGCTCCTTCGATAAATGCCGTCCGGGAAACTGAGGTGCACGAAATCCGCGTTTACCGAGTGCATCGCGGCAATATCCTCTCGCCGCCTGTACCGCGGGCTGACGTGTCCCCTGCGATGGTCCGGCCGACTCGTTCCGTCGGCGCCCGTGACGCGTGGGCTGCCGCAGCAGGTGCTCACCACGAGGGTGGAGATGCGGTCGCGCAGCGCATGCAACAACCCTCCGCAACTCAGTGCCGCATCGTCGAGATGGGGCGAGAGAATCACTACGCGCTCGAACTCGCTCCAATCGATTCGCTCGAGCAGCGGGAACGCCTTCATGCGGGCACCCGAAGGAGTGCTCCGTAGGACTCACGGGCTCGATTCAGCATGCGTGCGGCTACCTCCTCTGTGCCGACGAGCGGGTTGGCGGCGAGCGCGGAGACGAGTGCCTCGACGCTCCCACCCGCTGCAGCGCGTGCCGTCAGGCGCTGGTAACGCTCGAGCTTTCCGGCAAGCTCTTCGAACGATCGAGGCAGCAGAGGCGCAGACATGCGCTCGATTCCCGCGCGTGAAACGCCGACGCGCGTCTCCACGACGGTGTCCTCGGCGAACGCGGGCGTGGCCCCGTGGTTCGGCAGATTGAGCACGAGCTCTCGGGGCGTCGGCGACACTAGAGCCCGAATCACCCTCACGGCAAGATCGCCGAACCCCGCCGAGCCGCGGTACATGCGCAGCCTGGGCGCCGGGCGTGCTCCTTCCTCCTCGAAGTGCGCGTAGTAGCCGCCGAGAGAGGCCGCGACGTGGTCGCTGCGCGGCCCCGTCCGGCGCGACAACGCGACGAACGCAGAGGGATGGTAGTAGTACGGAACGTAGGAGTTAGGCCAGTAGCCGGGACGCTCGCGCGCCAGATCCATCGAGAGACGGAACCGCAGCTTGTGTTCCTCGTCATACGCCTCAGGCGGCGTCAGCGAATCGGGAACGTGGGTCAGCGGCATGCCGTCGATGACGATGTCGCTGTACCAGGTCGCGTGATTGAGACCGTTGCATCGAAAGGAAACCCCTGCGGGACGTCCCATGGCCAGGGCGATGGCCTCGAGATCCTCGTCGGATTGGTCGCACATGCCGATCACGCTCCCGGCACCGTGGTCCGCCAGCGCCTGGGTCACGATGTTGCTCGGGTTCGTGTAGTTGAGGATCACTGCGCGTGGCGCCAGCTCCTCCACGGCCCTCGCCAGCCGCAGGGCCTCCGGCACGGAGCGCAGCGCATAGAAGAAGCCGCCCGGACCGACGGTTTCCTGTCCGGGGATGCCGAACTCGAGCGGCAGCGTTTCGTCGATACGGCGCGCTTCGAGCCCCCCGGGTCGGGTGGAGTTCAGGACGAGGTCGGCGCCTCGGATCGCCGACTCGAGCGTGCTCGCGGCTTCGACCTTGAACGCCCCGGCACGGCCAGCCATCGCCGCGGTCAGCCGCGCCACCGTGCCCAATCGGCCCGCGTCGATGTCGTACAGCCTAACTACACTCAGCGGCAGCTCGCGTGCGTGTTCGATCAGCGCCTGCATCAGCCCCGGGGTGTAGGCACTCCCTCCTCCCAGCACGGTCAGGATTTCCAATTGCGCACCCCCGCCAGATCGGCCAGTAAATCGGGGTCGGTGACCAGACCTCCGACGTTCGTCAGAATTCGACTCGCCACGCGAGTCCCTTGATGCATCGCCTCTTCAGGGTGTGCTCCACGCACGAGCCCGGCCAGTAAGCCGCCACAGAACGCGTCGCCGGCTCCGGTGAGATCGACGACGCGTCCCAACTCTGCGGGCACGCGCACCGGCACCCCTTCGAGCATTCCGATCGCGCCGTCTGCGCCGAGCGTGACGACGACTGATCGCGCAGCTTCGCCGAGCCGGCCGGGTGCGGAGGCGATGTCACCGCAAGCGGCTTCCGCTTCCTTCTCGTTGAGCACCAGCAGATCCCACACCCGGCCAGTTCGATGCCCAAGGCGCTCGAGCTGTCGCGGGCTCCAGCTTCCGCTGACTGAAATACGAGCGCCGTCCCGGCGTGCCCGGGCGAGCGGAGCTTCGATGCGATCGACCTCCTCAAGGCCCGGAACATGCACCCAGGCCCCCTGCGGCAACCGCTCGATCCGCGCGAGCGCATTCAGATCGGCACTGCTCAGAAAGGAGCGGTCTCGTTCGTCGGAGAATACGAGTGAGACTGCCGGGTTGTCGCGCGACGCGACGGGCTCGAGCGCGATGCCTAACCGGCCGGCCAGCAGCTCGACCGCCTGATCCACGATGCCTCGGCCCATCGGAATGCAGAGCGTCACCTTCAGCCCGAGTGCCGCGGCGACCGTCGCCGTGTTGAGCGCGCCACCCAGACCGAGCTCGATGCCGTCAACGAACACTTCCTGGCCCCGCACGGGCCGGCTGTGCGGCGGCACGAAGACCTCGAAATAGCCCATTCCGACAACGACGAGATCCGTCATGCCGAGACCTCCGTCGTGTCGAACGAATCGGTTGCGCCGGCCGCTCGCGACCGCGATCCCCACGCCAGCGCAGTCGCGCCCGCCGCAAGCCATGCCAGGCCCACGCCGCTCTCGCCCATCAGCAGGAGGCGGTGCACGCCCACCAGGAGGCCCACGGTGCCACCGACGACGCCGGCCCATCGCAACGACTTGCCCGCGACCTCGCGCGCGCAGCGCAACGGGCTCCTGCCGGGCCAGAAGCCGATCGGCCGCACGTCAGCCACGAATGCATCGATCACGCCGGCCTCGGTGGCCGGACCCAGGGACATCCCGGCCGCCAGGCCGGCGAGGCTTGCGCCGGCGATCACGACCAGTTCGATCTCGTAGTTCCAGTCGACGAAGCCGAGCGTGACGGCGGTGGCAAGCCCCGCCGCCATGGCGCCCAGCTCGCCCGCCGCATTCACGCGCCACCATACCCACCTCAATGCAGTGGGCGCACCGAGCGCAGCCCCGAGGGCCGCGACCCATTTCCACGCTTGTTCGATGGTCTCGATCTGAAAACTGACGGCCACGGCGCCGAGTGCAAAGAGGACGACAGCCAAACGCGCCACGGCGACCTGCCGGCTGCTCGGCGAATTGGGCCTCAGTCGTATGTACACATCGTTGACGATGTACGAGGCTCCCCAGTTCATGTGGGTGTCGACGGTGCTCATGAATGCCGCGAGCAGACTCGCGACCATCATGCCGAGCACGCCCGGCTGCATGAGTGCCGCCATGAGCACGGGATATGCGAGCTCGCGATCCCCTGCCACGAGCGCGCCCGCACCGTTCAGCGCCGTCGCTTCTCCTCCGAGGGGAATGAGCACGAGTGCCGCAAGCGCGACGATGAGCCACGGCCAGACTCGAAATGCGTACTGCAGTACGAGAAAGAGCAGCGCAGCCTTGCGCGCGTCGGAGGGCGAACGCGTCGCGTTGAGTCGTTGCATCAGATATCCCCCGCCATCGGCCGGCACATTGGCGTACGACTGCACGACGAGGTAGAGGCCAAAGAGGAAAAAGCCTGCTCCGGTGGCCGAAAACCCCGCATCGCCGACGCGGGGGAACAGATCCAGGAACGCGTGATCCGCGCCGTAGAGACGCGTCAGGCCGCTCGACAGTCCCTCCTGTCCGCCCACGGCAA
This sequence comes from Thermoanaerobaculia bacterium, assembly GCA_051305935.1. Classification (GTDB taxonomy): domain Bacteria; phylum Acidobacteriota; class Thermoanaerobaculia; order Gp7-AA8; family Gp7-AA8; genus JACPDH01. Next base: position 4,175 of record JBPPMG010000538.1, on the reverse strand, counting down.
CCCAGGCCTGGCGGGCAAGCCAGACGCTCCCCGTCAGCGCGAATCCGAGTTGCACGAGGTCGGTCACGATGACACCCCGAATCCCCCCGAGGCCGGTGTAGAGCACGACGAGCCCGAGAAGCAGCAGGATCGTCACCCCATCCGACGGCCCGCCTAACGCAGAGCCGGTCGGCCAGACGCGAACGAAGAGCTGCATGAGCCCGGGGAACCAGATGTCCCAGTGGAAGAACGGCTCCGAGATCTTCACCATCGCGCGCAGCACCCAGCCGAGAATGATCGCGTTGTAGACGATTCCGTACAGCCCGGCGCGCGCGGAGCGCAGCACGTCGGCGGGCCGGCCCGAATATCGCCTCGTGATCAGCTCCGCGTCGGTGAGGACTCCGCTCCGGCTCCAGTTCTCTGCGAAGAGCACGACCACCGCGGCGTGAACCCCCATCCACGCCAGCCAGATCCAGTTTCCACCGATACCCCTGGATGCGACGATCCCGGCGATGGCGAGCGGAGTGTCGGCGGCAAAGGTGGTCGCCGCGATCGATGCCCCCGCCCACCACCACGGCAGAGAGCGATCGGCGAGAAAGTAGCTGCGCATGCCGGTTCCGGCCCGCTTTCGCACCGTGAAGCCAACCAGCATCGCCAGCGCAAGGTAGCTCCCGATCACCGTCCAGTCGATCGCGTGGAGCGCGAATCGATCACTCATCCCGCCAGGCTCACCGCGCGCAGAAACTCACCGCTCCAGCGCAACACGTCGTTCTCGGCAACGATGGCTGCCATACGCTGCGTTCGATACTCGCGTTCGTCCGGCTCCATCGTGATCGCCTGGTGCAGGACGTTCGCCATCGAGCTCGCATCGTACGGATTGGTCAGCAGCGCCCCGTGCAGCTCGACCGCCGCGCCGGCAAACTCGGACAGAACGAGCACGCCCGGTGTCTCCACGGCTTTCCTCGTTGCCGCGAACTCCTTGGCGACGAGGTTCAGCCCATCGCGCAACGGCGTGATCCAGGCGATGTCACAGGCCGCGTAATGCGCAATCACTTCCTCGAAGGGAAGCGAGCGATAGAAATAGCGCACCGGAGTCCACTCGAGGGACGAGAAGCGCCCGTTGATGCGCCCGACAATCCGATCCACCTCCACCCGCAGGCTTTCGTAGACTTCCATGCCCGGCGCGGCCGGGGTGACGATATTGAGAAGCGTAACGCGGCCGAGCAGCTCCGGATGGAGCTCCAGGAGTCGCTCGAACGCCTGGAGTTTTTCGAGTGCCCCCTTCACGTAGTCGAGCCGCTCGATCGAGAGGATGCCCGTGACCCCGCGCAGCAGCTCACCGATCCGCTCGATCCGCTTGCGCGCCGAGGGCTTCGCGACGATCTGGTTGATGAGACCGACGTCCGTGCCGACCGGGTGCGCTCCGAGCGCCACGCGCCTGCCGGCCACCTCGATCAGCGACGACATCGTGTCGACGCCGAGCGCGCAGCCGTAGGTGAGGAACCGTGGAGCACACGGCACGGACTCGACAACCTCCGTCGGCGCGTACGAACGCACCGCATCGACGAAGTTTTCCACGTAGCGCGGGATATGAAACCCGATGTAGTTGCACTGGAGAAGACTGCCGATGATCTCGCGCCGCCAGGGGAGGATGTTGAACATGTCGCTCGAAGGGAACGCGGTGTGATGGAAGAAGGCGATGCGCAGATCGGGGCGCAGCGTCCTCAGGAATACAGGCACCATCCAGAGGTTGTAATCGTGAATCCACACGATCGCGCCGTCGGCCGCCTCGAGCGCGGTCTGCTCTGCGAAGATGCGATTCACGTCGAGGTAGTGCTCCCACTGCTCCTGGCGAAACTCCGCCCTGTCCGGAAACGAGAAGATGATTGGCCAGAAGGCCTCTTTCGAAAACTTCTTGTAGAACAGATCGACGTCATCCCTCGTCAAGGCAATGCGCGCTGCCCGCAGGCCGGGATAGCGCTTTTCGTCGACGGGTACATGCCGGGTGAAGCCTTCAGGCTCGCGGCTGCGCTGCTCGGACCACGCCACCCAGGAGCCCTTTCGCTTGCCACTGAAGCAGCCCAGCAGGGAGGGGATGATGCCGTTAGGGCTTCTGGGGCGCTTGCGCGTGGAGACACCGCCCTCGAGCACTTCGTCGAAGGGGAGCCGATGGTAGACCATCACGAGCTCGGCTTCGCCATGCGCTTCGATGCGGCGCCGCGCCACGGGGGGAGCCTCGACCAAGGTGCCATGGTGCGTAAGTCCTTTGAGGATTCCGCCGCACCCTTCGTCGCTGCTGATGAACACACGCGGCACTTTCCGGACTCGCTGGACGAGCGCAGGCTCGGCTCCTCCCACTACGATGCCGCGAAACCCCGCTTCATACATCGACAAGTCGTTCAGCGTGTCACCTGCGACGATCACCGACTCGAAGTCGAGTCCCTCGGCTTCGACGAGGCGCCGCAACGTCTGCCCTTTACCGACGTTGCGCGGGAGCACGTCGAGATAGCGCCCCGCGGAAAAGAGCAGATTGCAGTCGAGCGCCTCCACGGCTTCCCGCAACTCCGCCGTGATTTCGCCGTCGGCCACGAGGAACGAGCACCTTCGCTCCTGCGGAACCATCTGACGGCGCAGGAAGGGGAACTCCGCCAGTCGTTGCAACACGGCCTGGCTGCCCGGCCAGCGCGCCGCGATCTCGTGATGCAGAGGATCGACGGGCCGCAAGTCGCCATAGACGACCGTCGCACCAACGTCGGCGATGATGTAATCAGGGTTGGGGAGTGTGGAATCACTGAGAAGCGGGATGATCGATTCGAGCCCTCGGCCGGTGACGTAGATGAGTCTGGCTCCCGGCAAGCCGCCGCTGAACAGCTCACGAATGCGCGTCCGCGACGCTTGTGTGCCGGCCAGCAGCGTGCCGTCGAGATCGGTCGCGAGTACCAGTCCCGTGGGCGCGCTTACGGAAGCCTCCGGTTGAGGCTCGAGAACCGTCATGCGGAACCTCCTTCAGGTGTTTCGCTCGACGCGAAACAGCCCCGAGCGAGGTCCATGTGTGACCGACCCGACGGCGTCGCCAGGTCAATCCTGTAAGGCGGTGAAGGTCTCCGAGCGTGAGCGAACTGACCCGCGTCCGAAAGGCCTGCACACTGGGTCGGGTCATCGACCCCTGGGCGGCTCAGCTGGGAACCACCGATAGCGCCACCAGCAGGGGCGGCGCACGATCTCAATGCTGCGAGGACAGTCTATCGTCTTCTTTCCGGCACGGCAACGCAGCGCGGCGCCGAGGCCCGAAACACACACGAAACGTCGTCGCAGACTGTCGCCGCGAGCTCGAATATCGCGTTGCGGATCACGGATCTGAGCGACCGGGCAGGCCCGAGGACACCGTGGTCACTCCTCATGCGACCCGCGAATCGGGTCCGCATTCCGCGTTCCGCATTCCGCATTCCGCGTTTCTCATTCCGCGTTCGCCGTTCCGCGTTTCTCATTCCGCGTTCCGCATTCCGCGTTCCGCGTTCCGCGTTTCTCATTCCGCGTTCCGCATTCCGCGTTCGCAGTTCCGCGTTCCGTCAGGCCACATCCCCTCCCGGCAGGAGCTCGCAGGTCATCACGATCGCCGACTCGCCGTCGGGGTAGTAGCGCGGACGCGTGTAGCGCTCTTCGAACGCGATCGAGCGATAGAGCGCTCTCGCCGCCTCGTTCGACTCGCGCACCTCGAGCGACACGCTCGCCACGTCGTTCAGCCGCGCGAAGGCGAAGCACTCGTCCATGAGAAGGAGCGCGATTCCGCGTCGCCGCCACGCGGGCGCCACCGCGATCTTGTTCACGTGCATCTCGTCGAGAAAGAACATCGCGAACACGTAGCCGGCGATCTCGCCTCCCGCCGTCGTCGCGACGATGTTGAATCTTCCGATCGCGTCGATCTCCGAAACGAAGAACTCGCGCCTCCAAGGAACGGGAAATGCGACGCCTTCCAGCGCGACGACCGCATCGAGGTCGGCATGCGTCGCCACGCGAAACGTGAGCCCCTCAGCCGTTGTTCGCAAGCAGCTTCGCTTCCGCTTCGGCAAGCCTGACGTAGATCGGCGTCGTGTCCGCGTAAAGGCCGAGCCGGCCTCGCGACTCGACGTCGAGCGCGCGTCGCGCCGCGAGCAGCGCGACGTTGCGCTCCCACATCGCGTCGCGCGCATCGACGC
>JBPPMG010000532.1:0-2696 GCA_051305935.1 Thermoanaerobaculia bacterium | reverse complement strand
GCTCTGCATCTCGCGTGCGACACGCTGCGCGCTCTTTTGATCTTCGACGATCGCGAAAACCGTTGGCCCCGATCCGCTGATCGAGCAGCCCAGTGCGCCGGCGTCGAGGGCGGCCGTCCGAACGTCGTAGAAATGAGGAATGAGACTCGCGCGCCTCGGCTCGGCGTATACGTCCTCGAGCGACCGGCGCAGAAGATCGCCATCACCCCGCGCGAACGCCACCGTGACGCCGATCGCATTCCCCATCTCGGCGATCCACTCGCGTCGGTCGCTCTGCGCCGGAAGCAGGCTCCGCGCATGTTTCGTTTCGATGCGGACCGCGGGCGTGATCAGCGCGACCCACCAGTCGGCGGCGATGTCGAGACTGATGACGTCGAGAGGATCGAGGCTTCGCGAGAGCACGAGACCGCCGAGAACCGAGGGGGCGATATTGTCGAGATGCCTTCCCGCGACCGCGGACTCACCTTCGAGCGCCGCCTGGATCACCTGCTGCGCCGGCACCGGTCCCTCGGATGCCAGGGCCGCGGCGTAGGCGCCCGCCACGCTGCTCGCTCCACTGGCACCCATCCCGCCCGCGACCGGCAGCGATCCATGAAGCTTGACCGCGATCGATGAACGGTTCCCGAGGCGACGGAGCATCGAGATGGCTGCGATCGCGGCGGCGTTCTTTGCGGGATCGGTCGGAATCAGGCCGGCGTCCCTGCCGGTGACCACGACGGGAGGAGCGTCGCCGTCGATCAGCTCGACTTCCACGCGCACCCCCGCACCGCCGAAAGCGAGACCGAGCACGTCGAAGCCGGGGCCGACGTTGCCGATGGAGCCGGGCGCGAAGGCGAGTCCCTTCATCGGCCCAGCCTCTGCTCGCCGGTTATGGCGACGATGTCGTTGAGAACGCCGGCGGCGGTGACCTCAGCGCCCGCTCCGGGACCGGTCACGACGAGCGGATTCGTCTTGTAGCGGCGCGATTGGATGGCGATCTGGTTGTCGGTCCCGCGCAGGCGTCCCATTGGAGAGCTTTGAGGAACCGCCTCGATTCCCACACGCAGCTTCCCTCTTCCGATGCGGGCCACGTATCGCAGGACGTTCCCTTTGCTCCGCGCTGCTTCGGCCTTCTTCGCGTAGGTGGCGTCGAGCGACGCAAGACCGGCGACGAACGCCTCCGGATCGTCAGAATCGTTTTCAGGACCAAAAAGAGGCTCGAGCTCGATCTCACTCAGCTCGAGCCGCCGGCCGAGCGCCCGGGCGAGGATCAGGGCCTTGCGCGCGACGTCGGTTCCGGAGAGGTCGTCGCGGGGATCGGGCTCGGTATACCCGAGCTCCCACGCCTTTCGGACCGCCTTGGAGAAAGGAACGCCTTCCTCGACGGCGGTCATGAGGTACCCGATCGTCCCCGAGAGGCAGCCGAGAATCGACTCGACGCGGTCTCCGGCGGCGCGAAGTTTCGCGAGCGTATCGAGCACCGGCAGGCCGGCGCCAACGGTCGCCTCGTACCGGATTGCGACGCGCTGTTCCCGAGCGGTCTCGAAGAGGCGGTCGTACTCGATCTGCGGAACGCAGAGCGGCTTCTTGTTGGCGAGGACGAGGTGAAAGCGCTGTTCGATCGCTTCCTGCAGCAGCGCCGCGGTCTCCTCCGAGGTCAGGTCGACCAGGATCGGTCGCCACGAAGGGAGGATCCACACCTCGCGACGCAGCATTTCGATGATCTCTTTCACCGTGAGCGGCGAGGTCCGATCGAAGAGGCGGGTTCCTCCCGCTTTCTGCTTCGCGAGCTTCTGAAGCGAAGCGGGCTTGAAGCCCTTCTCTTCGACCCGGATGCCGGAACGGTCCGCGACGGCGATGATCTTGACGCTGACTCCGGGATCGACGCGAAGGTCCGCCTCCTGGGCTGCCAGCTGCGTCGCCAAAGCGCGGCCGATGTTTCCGAGACCGAGCAGGGTGAGCTTCGACTCCCGCCCGGTGGTCTCCGCGAGCGGCCGAATGCGGTCGAGTTGAAATTCGGCGTGTAGGGCACGGAGGCTCTTCTCGACGTCGGCTCCCGCGATCGCGACCGTGATGTTGAGCTCCGACGACCCCTGGGCGATCGCGACGATGTTGACGCCTTCCGCCGCGAGCGCGGCGAAGGTCCGGGCGGAAACGCCTACGCGGTGCTGCATTCCAAGGCCGACGACGGCGATGAGCGCCATGCCGGACTCCGCTCGGACGCGATCGATCAGCTTGAGCCGCCGCTCGAGCTCGAACGCGTTGTCGAGGGCTTCGGTTGCGTGCTTCGCCTCGGATGCGGGGACGACCATGCAGATGCTCGCTTCGCTCGAGCTCTGGCTGATCATCGTGACGGAGTGGCCCGCGTCCGAGAGAGCTGTGAACGTACGCGCTGCGATTCCGGGCACGCCGATCATCCCCTTTCCTTCGATCGAGAGAAGAGACTGCCCTCGGATGGCCGTGAGCGCGCGTACCGGGTACTCTCCCGCGGGCGCCGTCGACGAGATTCTCGTCCCCGCGGCTTCGTCGTGGAACGCGTTGCGGATCGTGAGCGGGATTTTTCGGTCGGCGAGCGGAATGATCGTGCGCGGATGGAGGATCTTCGCGCCGTAGTAGGCCAGCTCCGCAGCCTCCCGGTAGTGAAGCTCGGGAATGACGCGGGCTCCCGGCACGGACGCTGGATCGGCGGTCATCAGGCCGTCGACTTCCTTGAAGAG
>JBPPMG010000405.1:0-2309 GCA_051305935.1 Thermoanaerobaculia bacterium | reverse complement strand
CGGTCCTCGGGGGAGGGGAGGTGCGGCTTTCGGAGCTCACCGCCGCCTACGCGATGCTCGCCCGCGGCGGCGTCGCCATCGAGCCGCGGATTCTGCTCGAGGTGGACGGCGAGCGGGTCGTCGTGTCGCAGTCAGCGCCGCGAAGGGTCGTTTCCCCTGAAGCCGCTTTCCTCGTCGCCGACATTCTCGACGACGACCGCGCGCGCGCCTTCGCATTCGGCCGCGGCGGAAGCCTCGAGCTCCCGTTCCCGGCGGCGGTGAAGACGGGCACCTCGCAGTCGTACCGCGACAACTGGACGATCGGATTCACTCCCGAGGTCACGGTGGGGGTGTGGGTCGGAAACTTCGACCGGACGCAGCTGCGCACTTCGAGCGGAGTGACCGGCGCCGCGCCGGTCTTCCACGACGTGATGCTCGCGGCGCACGAGCGCATGACCGGCGATGGCGCGTCAGTGTTCGAGCCGCCAGCCTCGCTCGCCCGGCGGCGGATCTGCCTTCTCTCGGGAATGGCACCCTCGTTCGCTTGTCCGGCGGTCGGAAGCGAATGGATGGAGAGCGAGCCATCGAAGACGTGCAACTGGCATCGACGCATCGTCCGATCCCGCGCGGACGGAAGCTCCGCGGAAGTGGCGGCGGTCGACTGGCCCGCGGAACTGAGCGCCTGGGCCGCGGTGCATCGGCCGCTTCGCGACGAGCTGCCTCCAGCTTCAGTCGCGCGGGCCGAGTCGAAGCGCGAGTTGACGATCGTGCATCCTGCGGAAGGCACCGTCTACCTCATCGACCCCACGCTCCGAAGCGAGCGGCAGACTGTCGCGCTCCGCGCCGCGATCTCCGGCCCACGCCGAAATCTGACGTGGAGCGTCAACGGCATCCCCCTCCGCCGCGCCTCCTCGGCCGACACCGTCGACCTCCCCCTCCGCCCCGGCGACCTCACGATCACGGTCCACGATGACACCGGCCGAAAAGACGCCGTGCGGATTCGAGCGCGATAACGCGCAGGTGAAGCCAAGCCGTGGCCACATGGTTTCCTTTTCCCCTCCGCCTGTGTCCAACCCCTCATGCAGCAGATCGACCCGCGGTGGTGGCAGATCGCCTCCCTCTCTTCTCTCCTCCTCTGGGGGACGACGGTTCTCGGCTTCGCCGCGTCTCCGCTTCGCTTCGCCGCGATTCTCGGCGTCGCGATCCTCACGCAACTCGTCTGCTCGACTCTCGCGCGCCTCCCAAGCTTCGAATGGAAGAGCGCGCTCATCTCGGGGCTGGGCCTCTGCTTTCTCCTTCGCAGCAATACGCTCTGGCTGATCCTTCTCGGCGCCGTGATTGCGATCGCCAGCAAGTTCGTCATCCGCTGGCACGGCAAGCACATATTCAACCCGTCGAACTTCGCGATCGTCCTCCTTCTCGCCACGACCGATCGCGTCTGGGTCTCCGCGGGACAGTGGGGGAGCGCCGCCGTTCTCGCGTTCCTCATCGCCTGCGCCGGCGTAACGGTCGTCCAGCGCTCGCGCCGAAGCGACATCACCTTCGCATTTCTCATCGCATGGACGGCGCTGCAGCTCGCTCGCGCGCTCTGGCTCGGCGATCCGCTCGCGATCCCGCTTCACCGGCTCGAGAACGGCGCGATGCTCATCTTCGCCTTCTTCATGATCTCCGACCCGAAGACGACGCCCGACTCCCGCCTCGGGCGAATCGTTTTCGCGACCGTTGTGGCGCTCGGCGGGTTCTGGATCCAGTACGGCCTGTTCCGCACGAACGGCCTCCTCTGGTCACTCGCCGCCTCGTCGCCGTTCGTCCCGCTCATCGACCGCATTCTGCCGGCCGGGCGCTTTCACTGGAGCGCGCCCGTCTCCTCGATCACCGCACCCTCTCGTTCCAAGGAGGCACCGATGTTCCGTCCAGCCCTCTCCCTTCTCCTCGTCGCCGTTCTCGTCTTCCCGATCTCCGCCGAGGCTTTTTGCGGGTTCTATGTGGCCAAGGGAGGCGCGAGTCTCTTCAACAAGTCGTCGCAGGTCGTCCTCGTGCGCGACGGCGACCGCACCGTCCTGACGATGGCGAGCGATTACCAGGGCGACCCTCGCGAGTTCGCGCTCGTCGTCCCCGTCCCGAGCTTTCTCGAGAAGGGGCAGATCCGCGTCGTCGAGAAGGACATCATTGACCACCTCGACGCCTTCACCGCCCCGCGACTCGTCGAGTACCACGATGGCGATCCCTGCATGATCGGGATGCTGCGTCAGGAGATGGCGATCGCTCCGACCGCCGCCGCGCCGCAGGCCAATGACGCCGCGCGCGCGAAGAGTCTCGGCGTCACCATC
>JBPPMG010000402.1:0-9921 GCA_051305935.1 Thermoanaerobaculia bacterium | reverse complement strand
CATGGCGACCCACCCTACCCACTTCGCGCGGCTCGAACAATTCACGCCAGTCGGCGATCTAATCCCGCGATAGAATCTCCCGCGACTTCAAGCGTTGCGGCGCCCAACGCCGCTACTGAAAGGCCTCCCTCATGAGTCTGATCGATCCGCACTCGTACTACGATTCCGACCAGCCTGCCGCGAAGCACGTTCACCTCGACTGGCACGTCGACTTCGACCGGCACGTCTTCGACGGCAGCGCCCGCCTCGACCTCGCGACACCGGGCGACGGTCCGCTCGACCTCGACACCAAGGGCCTCACGATCCACGGCGCCGCCGACCAGCGCGGCACTGCGATCGCGTTCGCTCTCGGCGACGAGGACGAGATTCTCGGCCGCCGGCTCCGCCTAACGCTTCCCACCGGCACGACCTCGGTGACGATCAAATACACGACGTCGCCCGAAGCGATCGCGCTCCAGTGGTTCGGCCCGGAGCAGACCGCCGGCAGGCGCCATCCGTACCTCTTCAGCCAGTGCCAGGCAATTCACGCGCGCACGATCGTGCCGATCCAGGACACGCCGCGCGTGCGGGTCGCCTACAGCGCGGCCGTCACCGTGCCCGTGGCGCTGACCGCCGTGATGTCGGCCGGCCCGACGGGCATGCGCGACGGCGCGACGCCGGGGACGCGAACGTTTCTCTTCGAGATGCCGCAGCCGATCCCGCCGTACCTGCTAGCGATCGTCGTCGGCGACATCGAGTCGCGCGAGCTCAGTCCCCGCGCCCGCGTCTGGGCCGAGCCTGAGATGGTCGGTAAGGCCGCGTGGGAGTTCGAAGAGGTCGAGCAGATGATCGTCACGGCCGAGGGGCTCTTCGGCCCGTACGACTGGGACCGCTACGACATGATCGTCCTCCCTCCCGCCTTTCCGTACGGCGGCATGGAGAACCCGCGCATGACCTTCCTCACGCCGACGGTGATCGCGGGCGACCGCTCCCTCGTCGACGTGGTCGCGCACGAGCTCGCCCACTCCTGGACCGGCAACCTCGTGACGAACGCGACGAACGAGCACTTCTGGCTCAACGAAGGCTTCACGACCTGGGCCGAGCGTCGCATCCTGGAGGCGCTTCACGGCGAGGAGCGCTGCATTCTCAGCTGGGCCATCGGCCAGAAGGCGCTCGACGATTCCGTCGCCCGCTTCGGTGAAGGCTCGCCGCTCACGAAGCTGCGCACCGACCTCAAGGGCATCGACCCCGACGAGGCGTTCTCCTCGATTCCGTATGAGAAAGGCGCCCGCTTCGTCCACGTAATCGAGCGCGAGGTCGGCCGCGCGCGCTTCGACCTCTTCCTCGCCGCCTACATGAAGAAGTTCCGCTTCCAGTCGATCACCTCCGAGGAGTTCATCGGCTTCCTCGAAGGCGAGCTCCCCGGCGTTGCCGACAAGGTGCTATGGAAGGAGTGGCTCTACGAGACCGGGATGCCGAAGAACGCGCCGGTCTTCCGGTCGGCGAAGCTCGACGAGCTGACGGCGCTCGCGAAGAGCTGGGCCGACGGCGTGAAGCCGAACGACGCGCAGATCGCCGAATGGGCAACCGACGAGCTTCTGGTATTCCTGCAGCACCTTCCGCGCGAGCTCGACCACGACTCGCTTCGCTGGCTCGACGCGAGCTTCAGCCTGAACGCGCGCGGCAACTACGAGATCCTGGTCGAGTGGCTCTCGATCGCGGTCGGCTCCGATTACGAGCCCGCGTTCGCGCGAGCTCGCGAAGTCCTGCTCACCGTCGGCCGCATGAAGTATCTGCGCCCGCTCTACAACGCCCACGGCAAGCACCCGCGGACGCGCGCGCTGGCGAAGGAGATCTACGCCGCGGGGCGCGACGGATACCACAGCCTCTCGCGCCGCGTCATCGAGTCGATCATCGACAAGTACGCCGTTGACGGGGTGAAGGCGTGAGCGAACAGCCGATCAACGACGCCGACGTGAAGCTGCCAGAGAATGCGTTCCGGGAGCTCGCGCCGGGCGAGGTGTACGTACCGGTCATCCCTGCCGACCAGGCCCCGCCCGAGGTGACGCCGCGGTCGATCGCACAGGGCTTCTTCTGGTCGCTGATTTTCTCGGCGGCGGCCACCTACATCGCGCTCAAGCTCGGCCAGGGCATCGAGTCGGCGATCCCGATCTCGATCCTCGCGGTCGGCTTCTCGGTCTTCGCGGTGAAGTTCATGAAGTCGCGCGCGTCGACGCTGCTCGAGAACGTCAACGTGCTCGCGATCGGTGCGACCTCCGGCATCGTCGCGGGCGGCTCGGTCTTCACGATGCCCGCGATCTACATTCTCGGGCTCGAAGGCCGCTCCTCCTTCTTCCAGATTTTTCTCGTGCCTCTGTTAGGCGCCATCCTCGGCGTCTTCTTCCTCGCGCCGTTCCGCCGCTACTTCGTGCGCGACCTGCACGGCAAGCTCCCCTTCCCCGAGGCTCGTGCGACGACCGAGATCCTCATGGCGGGCAAGCGCGGCGGCCAGAGCGCGATCGTGCTGTCGTACAGCGCGACGATCGCCGCGATCTTCGATTTCGTCGGCCCGTCGATGCGCGCGTGGGCGGAGACCTTCTCGACGAACTCGATCGAGGTGATCCGCGGTTTCAGCGACAAGTACAAGGCCGTCTTCGCGATGAACACCTCGGCTGCCGTCCTCGGCCTCGGCTACATCATGGGCGTCGAGTACGCGGCCATCATTCTCGCGGGCTCGCTCGTTTCCTACTTCGTACTCGTCCCGCTCCTGGCGCACCTCGGCCAGTTCATGACCGTGCCGATCACGGCGGGTGCGCTGCCTCTGTCGCAGATGGCGGCCGAAGACATCTTCTTCGACTACGTCAGGCCGATCGGTATCGGGGGCATCTTCGCGGCGGGCATCCTTTCGATCCTCCGCATGTCGCCGGTGATCGTGCAGGCGACGCGGCAGGCGATGGGCGAGATCGTGCGCCTAGTGCAGAAGAGGGACGTCGAGGTGGAAACCGTGCGCACCGACCGCGCGTTGCCGATGTCGATCAATCTCCTCGGCATCGCCGTGCTCGCTGTCGCGATCTTCGCCTACTTCCGCTTCTCGGTCCTCGCGGGCACGGAAGGCGCGACGGGCCTCGCCGGTATCTCGATGCTGATGACACTGGTGATCGCATTCCTCTTCGCGGCCGTCTCTGCATGGGCAATCGCGATGATCTCGATCACGCCGATCTCCGGCATGACGCTGACGACGCTGATCATCACGGCGATCGCCCTGTCGGCAATGGGCCTGAAGGGCGAATCGGGGATGCTGCAGGTACTGCTCGTCGGCGGCGTCGTCTGCACGGCTCTGTCGATGGCGGGCTCGCTTGTGACGCAGTACAAGATCGGTTACTGGCTCGGCGCGACGCCGCGGCAGATCGAGATCAGCAATATCGTCGGCGCGATCGCGGCGTCGTTCGCGACGACGGCCGTCATCATGCTGATGTCGCGGGTCTACGGCTTCTCTCCCGGTCCCGACCATCCGAACCCCCTTCCCGCGCCGCAGCCTAACGCCATGGCCGCGGTGCTGCGCGGCGTGATGGGCGACGCCGGCGCTCCCTGGTTTCTCTACGCACTTGGTGCGGTGTTCGCCGTCGTCGTGGCGATGTGCGGAGTCTCCGCCCTCGCCTTCGCGATGGGAATGTACCTGCCGATGGACCTGAACTCGCCGCTCGTGCTCGGCGCGGCGATCGCCTGGTTCGTCCAGAACTCGTCGAAAGACAGCGTATTGAGCAAGGCGCGGCACGAGAAGGGGACCCTGATCGCATCAGGCTTCATTGCAGGAGGGGCGCTCGTAGGCGTCTTCTCCGCGCTGCTGCGGTTCATCGAGGATTCGACCGGGAGAACGATCGTCCCCGATCTGACGAAGATCGCGGGGCCATGGCTCGAATCGTGGCACAACTGGCTGGGACTCGCCGCCTTCCTGCTGCTCTCCGCCGGCCTCTGGTGGGACGCGCATCGAGAGAAGGTGGAGGAGTGAGGTTGTTAGTTGTTAGTTGTTAGTTGTTAGTTGTTAGTTGTTAGACGGTTTGCGTTGGACATGAGCGGGCCGCGCGAGTTGCGCGGCCCGCTGTCGGGATCAAACGGTCAGGCGCGTCTCTTTCTCTGCGTCGAACAGGTGGATCGCTTCGAGCTCGAGCTTCAGCTCGAGCTCGTCACCCGGCTTCGGCAGCTGATGCGATTCGAGTGAGGCGACGAGCAGGTCGTCTCCCACTTTCAGATGCGCGATCACCTGGTAACCGACGGGCTCGACGATCTCGACGGCTCCCCGGAACGTCAGGGTCTCCCCGCGGCCATCCTTCACCGACTCGATGATGTTCTCGGGACGGATGCCGAGGACGATCCTGAGCCCCTCCTTCCCCTGCGTGAGCGGCTTCATCGACGCCGGAACGGCAAAGTCGAGGCCGGAAGTGCGAATGCGGCTCCCGCCTTCGAGAATCGTTCCGTCTGCGAAGTTCATCGGCGGCGTGCCGATGAAGTTCGCTACGAAGAGATTGTCGGGCTTCTCGTAGACCTCGAGCGGCGTGCCGACCTGTTGGAGCTTTCCGTCCTTCATCACCGCGATCCGGTGCCCCATCGTCATCGCCTCGATCTGATCGTGCGTGACGTAAACGGTCGTCGTCTTCAGCCGGCGTTGCAGCTTCGAGATCTCGGCGCGCATCTGCACCCGAAGCTTCGCATCGAGGTTCGAGAGCGGCTCGTCGAAGAGGAACACCGACGGCTTTCGGACGATCGCGCGCCCGACCGCGACGCGCTGCCGCTGGCCTCCCGAAAGCGCCTTCGGCTTGCGGTCGAGTAAATGCGAAATGCCGAGGATCTCGGCTGCCTCGTTGACCAGGCGATCGATCTCCCGCCTCGGCGTCTTCTTCAGCTTCAAACCGAACTCCAGGTTCTCACGCACCGACATGTGCGGGTAGAGCGCGTAGCTCTGGAAGACCATGGCGATGTCGCGATCCTTCGGAGGGAGGTCGTTCACGACCTTCTGCCCGATCCTCACGTCGCCGTCGGAGATTTCTTCGAGCCCGGCGATCATCCGGAGCGCGGTCGACTTGCCGCATCCCGAGGGGCCGACCAGAACCATGAACTCTTCGTCGCGGATCTCGAGGTTGAGCCCCTCGATCACAGAAACCGCTCCGTACCGCTTGGCCACGTTTTCGAAAACGACATTTGCCATCGTCTCTCGTGCCTCGCTCTTCGTCTGCCATGGGCTGGACGAGCAGCTCGTCTTCCGTCGACCCTGGCGTCGCCTTCCTCGTGCAGGAGCTTGGTGCGCCTGGCGCGTTGCGAGCAGCTTCCTGCCGAGCTCGGGCCCTGCCTCGATGCGTGCGACTCCGGAAGCATCGAGCGTTTCCCCATCCTCACATCAGGACCGCCGGCGATCCTATCAAAAAGGACGAGCACGAAGATCCCCGCCCTCAGAATGCGCGCGCCTCCTAATCTGGACGGTGGCTGCCGCACGATCAGTCTTGGCCGCGCCGCAGCCTCGCTCCCGCGAGCACACCGACTGCGCCAATCACGGGATTGAGCAGCGCGACCCAGACAGGACTCTTCGCCTTCATCATCGCTTCCATGTTCGGAACGTCGGCGCTTCGCGCCTCGCTCGAAGGAGGCGACAGGGTCACCGGCGCCGCCATCGCGAGACCGAGGACGAAGACGAGGATTGCAAGCGCAGGCGGCCCCTTCCCTCCCCTCGAGATGATCGCGCAGACGAGTCCCCCGGCGACCGCCGCGAGGACGCTCAGTACCGTGCTCATCGCAAGCCAGAGGACGCTCACGTCGTACGTGCCTGGGTGAAACGCGCCGTCGGCCCCCAGAGTGAGGTACGCGGCGGAAAACGTCGTAAAGACGAGCACGAACATCACAACGTAGCCGCCAATGACGGCGCCGATCGTTCGCAGCATTCGACCACCTCGGGTTGGGATTGCACCGAGACTAGCACGGCGCCTCGTTTCGAGCACGCAAACGATGGACCGTCGTATCATCGACGAGGAGTTTCCGATGTCGCGACCCATGACACACGACGAGATTGATCGCTTCCTCGCAGCGGAGGTCGTCGCGCGCATCGGCTGTCACAGTGACGGGCGAACGTACGTCGTGCCGGTTGCCTACGCCCGCTCGGGCCGCTCTCTTTACAGCTTCAGTCATGACGGCTTGAAGATCGCGATGATCCGCGCGAACCCGCGGGTCTGCGTCGAAATCGACCGCGTCGAGCATCTCGGCTCCTGGAGGAGCGTCATCGCAGAGGGTCGTGCCGACGTCCTCGAGGGATCGGCGGCCGCCGAAGGATCCGGACTGCTTGCCTCGCGCCTTTCATCGCTCGTCAGCGACCCCGTGAGTCGTGCTCGCCTCGAAGAAGCGCTCGCGACGGACAGTCCCCCATTCGTTCTTCGAATCGAATTGACAGAGGTGTCGGGACGCGTCGAGGGAGAGGTCCTGCCATGACCGGAATCGCGCGCGGCGCCAGTGCAGGGAAGCGCTACGACCGCCGCTACTTCGATCGCTGGTATCGCGACCGCGCGCATCGTGTCCGCGACGGCGCGGAGCTTCGCCGGAAAGCAGCGCTCGCCGTGGCGGCGGCCGAGCACGTCCTGCGGCGCACCGCGCGCAATGCGCTCGACATCGGTTGCGGCGAAGCGCGCTGGCGCGCCGAGCTACTTCGCATCCGCCCGCGACTCCGCTATACCGGCCTCGAGTCGAGCGACTACGCGATCGAGCGCTACGGGAAGTCGCGGAACCTCCGGAGGGGCACGTTCGGCGATCTTGCCGATCTCGGCAGCGCCGCGCGGTTCGACCTCGTCATCTGCACCGACGTGCTGCACTACGTGACGGACGAGGAGATCGACCGCGGGCTTCCGTCATTCGCGGCGCTGATCCGAGGCGTCGCCTACGTCGATGCGGCGGTGCGCGAGGACGAGCCGGAAGGCGATCTCGACGGATGGCACGATCGTCCCGCGTCGTGGTATCGCAAGCGCCTCCGACGCGCGGGGCTCATCGAATGCGGCCTCGGCATCTGGGCGCCCGAGGAAGCGCGGCTCTGGCTGACCGAGCTCGACCGGGCCGGAGACGACTAGTGGAGGAGGCGTCCTCGCCCCCTCAGCGGCGCGTCAGCACAGACGATCGGAGTGCCTCTTCCGCTGCACCGTAACGGCCAGAGGCCGTTACCACGAAGCAACGCGCGTCACTCTGTTGCTGACGTGACACCGGAACGATGGGAAGACGTCGCGAGGAACGCCACGACTCCCCACACCGCCACATTCAACGCGATCATCAGCGCCACGATCGTGGCGCGAGCTCCAAACGGAAGCGCGGCAAAGGAGCGCTCGGGAGGGAACGCGAGGCGCAATACGGCGAGAGCCGGCCACGCCGGCCAGCTCCACGGACCGATCCACGCGAAGATCGTCATCGCGACACCGGCAAGAGCACTTGCGAAGCCCCGGCTCGGTCGCATCAGCGCGCTCCCCAAATGTCCGCCAGTCGCGCATCGCGTCCGCAGTTGAGGCGGTAGAACGCGTACCGCACGGGGTGCTTCCGGTAGTAGTTCTGATCGTACTCCGCCGCTGGTTCGAACCTGTCCGTCGTGACGATCGCCGTGACGACTCCACCGCGGCGACGAGCCTCGATCTCTCGTTTCGATTCCTCCGCAAGTTTTCGCTGCGTTTCCCCATGCGGGTAGATCGCGCTCGTGTACTCGCTCCCGACATCACAGAACTGACCGCGGTCGTCGAGCGGATCGATGCTGCTCCAGAACACTTCGAGCAGCGCCGTGTAGCCGATTGTCGCGGGATCGAAGAGAATCTCGACCGCTTCGCGACGCTCCGTCGCCTCTCCCGCGTAACCTGCCCGTACGTGAATCACACCTGGTAGGCAGTCGAACGCAGGCTCCATGCACCAGTAGCAGCCACCGGCGAGGGTTGCCTTCTCGAATCGCGCGGTGTCAGAGGGCACGGGCTCGGACCGCGTGCGGGCGATCCACGAGTATGCGCCCGCAACCAGAAGGCAGGCGGCTGCCAGAAACGACACTACACGACGCATGAGAATGAATACGACACTAGCACGCATGCGATTGCGATGCGTCGGATGCGGCGACGGCCAGACATGGCTGCAGTCGCCTGACGATGCCGCCCCTGGGTCGATACCTTAGCCTACCGCCACGGCATGAAGCCGATGTGGACCGACCAATCGGCCTCGGTGCCGGTCTGAGGGGCGAGCTCTTCGCCGAGATCGAAGAAGATCGAGCTGCCGCGCGGCAGGTCGTACGTAACCCCAAGACGCCAGTAGACCGCGGGAACGCCGAGATCCGAATCGTCGAACCGGTCGGCGAGTGGCGCGCTGTCGACTCGCAAGGCGAGCCGCGCATCGAGATTCGTCGTCAGCGCCTGTGTCATCTCTCCGATCAGATGCCACGTGTTCGACCGCTCGAAGCCCATCACCGAGCCCGCCGGGTCGAGGTAGGCGAAACCGGCGCCTGCCAGGTACGACCGGCGCTCCCCTCGCCACTTGCGGTACCAGCTCACCGCCGCATCCCAGCCGCCGCTTCCGAGAAGCGTGTCTTCGTCGCCCGTCGGCGGCTGCACGGCGAAGACGAGCGACTGCTCCTTCGACGCGGAGCCGATCGGCATCGCGAGAGAGAGCGTGACGTCACCGATGCCCGAAGCGCTCGCGTCGGCGACTTCGCGGCTCTGACCGCGCGCCCGAAGGAATAGGTACGACTGCCCCTTCGGAAACACGTCGCGCCCGAATGCTCGATTCGAATCGACCGCCTCGTGAAAATCCTCGGCGACGCTGTCCCAGTTAGGCCCGCCACCGACGTCGACGTACGGAATCTCGGCCGTCACCGTCATGCCGCGCGGCAGTCCGTACGACAGGGTCATGTCGGCGCGCCAGGCCTCGAGATCGATCAGGTAGACGTCGTCCTCGGGGAACGCCTCTTCGATATAGCGCCACTCGTCCGACGTCAGCGGCTGACGCTCGAGGCCCCGGTCGGTGTGGACGCGCACGCCGTGCCACGTCAGGTTCCATTGGTTCATGTAGCTCGACGTGAACGACCAGCTCCATTTCCCCGGATCGAGCCTGATCGACTCGATCGGATCAGGGCGAATCGAACCGAGGTCCAGGAAGTCGGTGACCGGCGTGGGTCGCTCGAGAGGGGCCGCGGAGGCGACGGCGCCCGCGACAGCTGTGGCGATGGCGATGGCGATGAGGATTCGTTTCATTCGCGGCGAATCTTGCCGTGCCCGGGCGAATTTGTCGAGATCAGGCGCGAGAGACGGTTTCGGCGGCCAGCGCCGTGACATCGCTCCCGAGTTTTGCCAGCGCTGCGTCTCGCTCGTCACTTCGGCGAAAAGCGCCGACGATCGTCGAGCCCGAACCCGACATCCGGGCCCAGGCCGGTTCCGTGGCGCGGAGCGTCTCGAGCAGTGCCGCAAGCCGGGGTAGCTCCGCGAAGACGGGCGCCTCGAGATCGTTCACGAGCATCTCGACGTCGTCGAGAAGCGATCCGGCCGCGGCGGCGACACAGCGATCCAGGCCGACCGCGTGGCCTTCGGCAAGTCGTCCCTGGTCCCGTCCCGATCGGAGGAGCCGGTAGGCATCGGGCGTCATGACGCGCTCCCGCGGAAGCAGCAGCACGAGAGGCAGGCCCGCCTGCGCTCGGAGAGGGACGAGCCGCTCGCCGCGCCCGGTCGCGTACGCCGTCCCCTCCTCGAGGAAGAACGGGACGTCGCTTCCGAGGGCGAGTGCGACCGAGGCGAGATCGTCGCGAGAAGGCGTGGTCGGGCAGAGCGGCGCGAGCGCGCGAAGCGTCGCGGCGGCGTCGGATGATCCGCCGCCCAACCCGCCGCCGGCGGGGATTCGCTTCTCGAGCTCGATGCGGCAGGCCGGAGCGTCGAATCGCTCGATCATCGCTTGTGCCGC